>CAJJOX010000032.1 GCA_905193485.1 uncultured Porphyromonadaceae bacterium
CCTTTATCTTTAGCCAGGGGGGCCGCCCCGACGCCGCTTTCACCGCCGCCGAGCACCACGAGGCGCTTATTGTTTTCAGTATTGTCAACCATAATGATATTTATCTTATCTTAAGTGTAACGAATGTGACGATAGCAAGGAGAATACCGATGATCCAGAAGCGGGTGACGATTTTTGATTCGGGAATCGGACGCAACGGCGTGCGGATGATGGCATCGCTTTTTGAACCGTCGATCTGGAAGTGGTGATGCAGCGGGGTCATCTTGAAGATACGCTGCGGCTTTCCGGTGCGACGACGCGACAGTTTATACCATAGCGTCTGCATGATCACCGACAGATCCTCGACAAAGAAGATGGCGCACAGAATGGGGATGAGCAGCTCCTTGCGGATGAGGATGGCAAAGACGGCGATGATTCCGCCTATCGTAAGACTGCCGGTGTCGCCCATAAACACCTGCGCGGGATATGTGTTGTACCACAGAAATCCGATAAGGGCGCCGATAAATGCCGACATGAACACTACAAGCTCGGCACTGTCAGGGATATACATTATGTTCAGGTATGCCGAGTAGACGATGTTTCCACCGAGGTATGCCATAATTGCGAGCGCGACACCGATAATTGCGGAAGTGCCGGTGCACAATCCGTCGAGTCCGTCGGTAAGGTTGGCGCCGTTGGAAGTTCCGGCCACGACAAATATCGTGACGAGAATGAAGGCTATCCAGCCGCCGGTTTCCGCCGAGTCGCCCATCCAGCCGGTGAGCCAGGCGTAATCGAAGTTGTTGTTTTTCACAAAGGGAATGGTGGTCTGCGGCGCCTTGACATTCTCTTCGCTGTATGTGACGATCATTTCGGAGCCCTCGGTGACTGTTTTCTCGATGTTTTCCTGCATCACGACTTTAGGGCTGAGCCACATTGTCAAGCCGACAATCAGTCCGAGCCCCACTTGTCCGATGATCTTGAATTTTCCGCTCATGCCATCCTTGTTGTGGCGTTTGATTTTCAGATAGTCATCGAGAAATCCGAGGATTCCGAGCCACACGGTGGCGATGACCATCAGAATCATGTAGACGTTGGATAGATTGCCTACAAGCAGACACGGCACAAGAATGGAAATGATGATGATGATGCCGCCCATGGTGGGAGTGCCGGTTTTTTCAAGCTGTCCCTGCAGCCCGAGATCGCGCACGATCTCGCCGACCTGCATCAGCTGGAGGCGGTCGATGATCCGTCGGCCGAACACGAGAGCTATAAAAAGAGCAAGCAGCATTGCCGCGCCTGAACGGAACGTGATATAGTCCATCAGACGTGCGCCGGGAAATCCGAGCTCCTGCAGTTGTTTGAAAAGGAAGTAAAGCATAATCGGTTTGTTGATTGGCTTGCTGAATGATTCTGTTGATGATATGAGGGGACGCTATGTCATTGGATCGACTTGAAATATTCGCTGACGATCTCCCGGTCGTCGAAATGATGTTTCACGCCTTTGATTTCCTGGTAGTCTTCATGTCCCTTCCCGGCGATAAGCACCACGTCGCCTTTGGCGGCAAGCATCAAAGCCGTACGGATCGCCTCACGGCGGTCGGCGATGCTGACGGTGCGGCGGCGCATGTCGTTGTCGAGCCCCTGCTCCATTTCGCGGATGATCTCGAGGGGGTCTTCATCACGGGGATTATCGGAGGTGAGCACGAGCTTCTCGCTGCGTAGCGCAGCCTCCCTGGCCATGAGAGGACGTTTGCCTTTGTCGCGGTTGCCGCCGGCGCCGACCACGGTAATGACCGATCCGCGGCCGTTGATGACGTCGCGCAGTGTATCGAGCACATTAACGAGCGCGTCGGGAGTGTGTGCATAGTCGACGACCGCCGATACGCCATTCGGCCCGTGGATCGTCTGGAAACGGCCTGCGACTGGAACGAGGCGGCTCATATCGACAAGAATTTTGTCGATACCCCATCCCAGAAGGACTGACGCACCATATACCGCGGTGAGATTGTAGGCGTTGAATCGTCCTGTAAAGAGCACTTCCACTTCACGGCCGTTGATTGACAGGAGCGTTCCGTCGAGGCGGCTCTCGATGACACGCGTCATGAAATCGGCATGCTGACGCAGAGAATACGTGTAGGTTTTGGCCATGGTGTTCTGCACCATGACGCTACCGTGGGGATCGTCGGCATTGATGAGTGCGAAGCTGTCTTTGTGAAGCTCGTCGAAAAACATCTTTTTTGCGGAAATATAGGCGTCGACGGTGCGGTGGTAGTCGAGATGGTCACGCGTGAGGTTGCTGAATATGCCGCCGGCGAACTTCAGGCCTGCGATACGGTGCTGATGTGCGGCGTGTGAGCTGACTTCCATGGCCGCGTAGGTGCATCCGGCCACCACCATGCGGTGCAGGAGTTCGTTGAGCTCGAGCGCACCGGGAGTTGTCTGTGTTGACGGGACTCGTTCGTCGTCGATATAGTTGCACACAGTGGACAGGAGTCCGGCCTTGTAACCCATCAGACGAGCCATTTCGTAGATGAGAGTGGCCGTGGTGGTCTTGCCGTTTGTGCCGGTGACGCCGACAAGCTTGAGTTTGCGCGACGGATTACCCCACCATTGGGAAGCGAGGAAACCGAGAGCGACGGCCGAATTGGCTACCCTGATATATGTGACGGTCGATTCAAGCCGCTCGGGAAACTCCTCGCACACGATTGCGGCAGCGCCGGCAAGCGTGACCAGCGGAATGAATTTGTGTCCGTCGACATTGTAGCCGCGGACAGCCACGAATAGCGACCCTAACTTTATTTTTCTTGAGTCGCACTCGATAGAAGTGATTTCTTTAGCGTCGCTTCCAATTATTTCCTCGACGGTTATTGCCGACAGGAGGTCGGATAATGATTTCATAAGCGGTATGATGGATTAATCGATTGTTTCAAATGAGAATTATCGGAATTGCCGGGAATCTATTCCCTGAGTTCGAGATTGATGCGGGTGCCGGGCGGACAGTTGTCGCCCGGAAGAGGCTTTTGTCCGGCGACGAAACCCGAACCGGTGAATGACACGTTGTATCCCGCCTGCTCGAGCATGCCGATGGCGTCGCGCAAGCCGAGTCCGAGCACGTCGGGGACTCCGTTTCCGGCTTTCCCGTGCGACGACAGCACGGCACGCGAACCGCCTCCGAGCATTGCATGGAGCCGTTCGCCGCGTTGGCCGAGTCCGGCATAATAGGTGGGACATTCGCCGTGTTTTTTGTCAATATCGTGATAATCGGGCCGTTTGCCGAACATGCCTCGCGCATACATGGCTTCGGCTACGTTCTTGACCACGCGTCCGCTTGTGGATTCCGGACTAAGCCAGGTTTCCGTCGGATACGCCACGATGACCATGAGTGTGTAGCGGGGGTTGTCGTATGGAAAAAATCCGCAAAAGCTCATGCGGGAAGGTTTAATATATTCGCCTTTAAACAGCATTTTTGCCGTGCCAGTCTTGCCGGCGATATCCACCTTGTCACTTCGCACGACCCTGCGTGCCGTGCCCCTATCGCCCCACACCACGGCATGAAGCATCTCGCGCAACTGTGCAGCCGTTTCTTCGGAGCAAATGCGGTCGCGCACATAGCTGACGGCATAGGTGGTGTCGACGCCGTTCCCGCGCAATCCGCGCACCAGCCGCGGGCGTACAAAACGGCCGCCGCCGGCCACAGCGTTGTATAGGGCGCAGGTGTAGAGCGGCGATATCGCGGTGGCGTATCCGAATGCCTGCCGGGTCAGTGCGATTTTGTCGCAAGGACGTTTTTCAAGCGAATCTATACGCGGCACCTTTTCTTCCGCGATTCCCGATTTGAACGGTTCGAGAAATCCGGTCTGTTTGACTCGGGTGTAAAATTCGCCGGGATTGTGGCCATAGGCTTCCATGATCATGCGCGACATGACTATGTTTGACGAGAGCTCGAGAGCGCGCCGCAGAGGTAGGGATTCGCTTTTTGAACAATCTTTGCATTTCGCGCCATAGAGTTCATAGTATGGTCCGGTCGGATAGACTTTGTCGAGATCCGGGATCTTATTGTCTTCCATAGCCACGAGCAGCGACAGTAGTTTGACGACCGATCCTGGCTCGTAGCGCTCGACGGCATAATTTCGGCTCTCAATGTATCCTTCGCCGGGATTGGGACTCAGTTCGAGGTTGGCGATGGCTTTGATGTCGCCCGTGCCGACCTCCATCATGACGGCAGTCCCCCAGTCGGCTTTGCAGACGTCGAGCACCTTGTTGAGTTCGTTTTCAACGATGTCCTGCATTTTGATGTCGATGGTCGTGAGGACGTCGTAGCCGTCAACTGCCGGCCGATCGGTCCAGTCGACGATTGCGCTTGTGAGCGGCACTTTCTTGCTGTAGCCTTCCTTGCCGGCAAGAAGCGAGTCGAGAGCGCGTTCAAGTCCGAACGCGCCATGGCGTTCGCGCGATTTTTCGGTTTCACCGACCAGACCTATGCTGCGGATAGCCATGGCTCCGTAGGGGTTGACACGCGTCAGCTTGTCCTTGACATAAAATCCTGTGCGGGATTTCCTGCCTTCGAAGAATGGAAGGGTGCGCAACAGCGCGATATCCTCGCTCGAAGCACGGCTGATGATCGGAAAAGCACGGCTGCGTTTGCCTTTTTCTTTTTTGAGTGGATTGAGGAGATATTGCTCCCATTGTTTTTTATTACGTGACGTAAAATGGGCGGCGAGAGAGTCGGCGAGAGCCGGCACGCTCTTGCGGTAGGTTTTCTCGTCGAATCGCGGCACACGGAAATCGATAAATGCGGTGTATACACGTATATTGGTCGCCAGAACACTGCCGTCGGCGGCAAGGATATCGCCTCGCACCGGAGGAATAGTATCGATTTTGGAGAGTGTCTTTTCGGCAAGATCGTTCCAATGCTCGGCCGAGAGAATCGTGTTGTCGACAAGTTTATACACAATCCGCAGCGACAGGACGAGTATGATGAATACGATCAACCCGTAGCGAATCAATATGTTTCTGCGATTTTCCTTTTTCATTGCGGATTGTTTGGGATGATAAACGAAGGATCTTCGCGCACCGAAAGGCCGAGGCCGTTTTCGTCGGCGAGACGCTGCATTTCAGATTCACGCACACGGCCTTCATAGCGGGCTTTGGCGCGCACGGCATCGGTGCTTACCGTTTCGACTTCACGGGTAAGGCGACGCACGGTTTCCATTTTTGTCAGACAAGTGTATTTTCCGGCAATGTAGACAAGAGCCATGAGCACAAGGAGGAGCATGGCCATCCAGTTTCGCGCGAAAAAATCGCTCGAAACGACACGTCCGTACATCACTTCACGCAGAATCGAAGATGACGTATCGTCATTTTTGCCTGATCTTGACCTTGAGATGAATATCATAGCTTTATCACAATTTGACTGCCACACGCAACTTGGCGGAGCGTGATCGGGGATTATCGGAAACTTCCTGTTCGGAAGGGACAATCGGTTTATTGGTCAGGGGCTTTAGAGGAGTCTTCGCCTGTCCGAAGAAGTCACGGTCGATCTCTCCGGAGAAGTTGCCGCTCCGCATGAAGTTTTTAACGAGGCGGTCTTCGAGCGAATGATAGGTGATGATGACAAGGCGTCCGCCTGGACGAAGCTCTTCAAGGGCCTGACAGAGAAAGCGGCGCAGGGCACCCATCTCGTCGTTGACTTCAATGCGAAGTGCCTGAAACACCATCGCCATCTCTTTTTTTTCCTTACGCGGCGAGATGTACCGTCTGACGGCATCTGTCAGAGCGGCAACCGTATCGACCGGTTTGCCGGATTGACGCATTCGCACTATTTCGGCGGCCATGCGGCGCCCTTGTTTCAGCTCGCCGTAGAGCGTGAAAATCTGAGCGAGCTGCTCTTCGGTGTAGTTTTCAAGAATCCATGCCGCGGAATGCGTCGCGTGGCGGTTCATGCGCATATCGAGCCTGCCGTCGAATCGAAACGAGAAGCCGCGTTCGCCATCGTCGAAGTGATGAAACGAAACGCCCAGATCGGCCATTATGCCGTCGACAGACTGCACTCCGTAATAACGCAGGAAGTTGCGGAGAAAACGGAAGTTGCCGTATACGATGGTGAAGCGTGGATCGGAGAAAGCCCGGGCCACCGCCTCGTCGTCCTGATCGAACGAATAGAGATGTCCGTCTGAGGCAAGCCTGTCGACGATGGCGCGTGAGTGACCGCCTCCGCCGAATGTGGCGTCGACATACACCCCGCCGGGATTGATGTCGAGGGCTTCGATACATTGCGGCAGTAGTGCCGGAATATGATAATTCTGCTCGGTGACGGTCATATTAGCAAGCGCTTAACAGGATGGAAAGCACGGACTCCGGAGCGGCTGAGCCCCGCAGTTCATGCCATGTGTTATTTTTCAGCGTAAAGTTACGATTTTTTAGGTCAAGTTTACAAATATAAACTCTATTTTTTCATGCTTTTTTGACCGGAAGTTATCGACACTGCGCGATGTGGTTGTTTCTCAACGCATAACCATCCACGACGCAGAGGTCATATGCTATTTGCAATTGTAAACGCATGGCGGTATGAAAAAGAGCCGGCGACATGTCGCGCCGGTAATGACATGCCGCCGGCAATATTCGGGTTATCAGTCTTCTACGGTTTGTCAACGAGCCGAATCATAGGCACGTTGAAGCAACGAATTGTAAGAAGAGGTGATCTGCTGCAACTGCGCGTCGGAAACAGAATCGGCCATCAGATCCTTTTCGATGGCGGAAAGAAGCAGATTGCGGTCAATTTCCACGCCGTAAGTGCCCAGATTTTCAATTTGGAGAATGATATCGTAGGCTGCGGCGAGGCCGTTGGTAAAACTTTCGGATGCGCAACTATCAGACAACGCAGCACGCACCCCGCTGATATACGCGTTTTTATCAAATTGAGCCGGATTGCCGTCGGCTGTTTCGGTTGCCATGCGCAAGGCTTCGTCATGGCCGTCGAGCGTGCCGAGAAGCACGGCCACAGAATCGGTCTGCGCAGGCGAAAGAATATCCGGGACAGCTGCGACAGAGTCGACTCCTGCACTGTCGGCCCGCGAAGATTCCTCCCCGAGGCATGCCGAAGCGGCAAAAAGAAGCGCGGCAGCCGAAGCGAATGCCAGACCGCGGCGGACGTGAAGTATTTTTTTAACGTTCATGGATTGGTCATTTTATGTTGACGAGTTTCACATCCACCACAATCATCTGGCCAGGCTCTATACCGTCGGTGGGACGGGTAAATCCGAGCTTATCAGGGATATAGAACGTAGCCTCCGCTCCCTGCCCGAGCAATTGCAGACCCTCTTTGAGTCCGTCGATGACCGATCCGGAGAGAGGAAGATCGATGATTTCACCCCGCGACGAATCGATGATGGAGCCATTGGTGATGGCAAGCTGATAGACAATACCGACGGTGGACTTTGCATTAGGTTTGGAGCCGCTACCGGTTTTACGGATTTTATAGACGAGGCCGCTCGGCGTTTCGATGACAGATGGGTCGTCGACCTTGAGTTTGGCAATAAATGCCTTGGCGGCCTCGAGATTTTCATTTCGGCGGATACGTTCGAGCTCGAACTGACGACGACGGTCGGCACGCATTTTTTCCATACGGGCATGCTGCACGTCGGTCATCAGACGGTCAAAATCAGCCTGAGTCGCGGCCAGCCGGTCGGGCGTCATTGATTGCGAAGAGAATGCCGAAGCGAAAGCGTCGGCAACCTTTTCGCGGTCAAGCCGCAGACCAACAGCGTCGTAGACATCAAGTGTGGAGGCAATCTGCGTGCCGTGAAACAGGCCTTGCTTCACACCGGGAGTTAAAAAATCGGTGGTCAGAGCCGCACGCAAGCCTTCGAGAAAAGCCTTGCGATCGAGTCTGCCGGCAATATCCTCAGGAAGCGAGGCGAAAATACGGGACTGCTGCGCGCCCCACTGCTCGCCGAGCATCCAGGATAACGAGTCGGCAAACGAACTCTGTGCCGTAAGCCCGACCTCAGATTCGGAGGGTTTGTCAGCGGATCCACATGCAGCGACGGCCGCCGTCATAAAGAGGGCGGCCGTGCAGCGCAATGCGATCAGACATGTGCGTTTCATCGTTGGATATTATGTAGCAAATGTCGTTAAAATTTTACGTGTCGGCGATTCACTCCACGATCTCGAGGTCGAATTCGAGAGTTTCGCCCGGCATGATGCCGCCCTGGGGCATGCCCTGCTGACCATAGGCAAGCTCCTGGGGAATGTAGAGAGTGACGCGGGTTCCGGCGGGGAAAGTGGTGAGGGCTTCGGCAAAGCCGGGCACTACCTGATCCGTGTTGAGCTCAACCACATTGTTTTGCGATGAATCAAACACAGTGCCGTCGATATGTTTGCCGGAATAAATGATCTTCACGCCGGATCCACTCTTTGCGACGGCTCCGTTGCCTTGTTTCACGATCTTATACGCCATGCCGGAAGAAGTGGTTTTGATATCCTTGTCGGCTTTCATCTTGTCGGCGATGAAAGCTTTGCCGGCGGTCACGTTGTCGTTATACATTTTAGCAAGCTGAGCCTGCATTTTGGCCTGCTGCTCGTAGCCGTAAGTCATCATTTTATCCTGAAGGGTCGTCATGACAGGTGCGGCATCTTTGCGAAGCCGGGTGAAAATGGCCGTATCGGCTTTATCTTTTTTGAATTCAGCGGCGAAATTGGCAAGAAACATCTCGTTGTTGAAATCGACACCGGCAGCTTTATAGTTCTGGAATTCGCCGAGATTTTGCATTGCATAAGCCATGCCATCGCGGAATGAAGCGGAGGTGTCTGACATCAGCACAAGTTTCATGCCCTGAAGGAACTGCTCTTTATTGAATTCTTTCTGACCGGATTCAATCACGGCACCGAGAGCAGTCACACCTTGTGATTGTCCCATATATGTGGCGACGCTGTCACCGAATGTTTTGGGTGACTGCACTTCAGGCATGTCACCACCGTCATTACCGTTGCCGCAGGAAGTGAATGCGGCGGAGATTGAAAGGGCAGCAAGGCCCATAACTAATGTTTTCTTAATCATAATGTATAATTGGTTTTTATTTGTTATTGTTGATATCGACTACTTCAACTTCGAATATGAGAGTCTGCCCGGGGCCGATGGAAGGTGGAGCCTGAACTCCGTATGCGAGGTCGGAGGGTATGACGAGAGTGTATTTCGCGCCTTTGTTCATCAGCAGCAGACCTTCGGTGAAACCTTTGATAAGCTGCGAAGCGTTGAACACAGCCGGCGAACCGGGTCTGGTGCCGTCGAATTCAGTGCCGTCGACAAAACGTCCGGTATAATAGACCGTCACCTTGTCAGATGGCCTGACATCGGGACCCTCGCCTTTTTTGTCGACCTTGTAGACAAGGCCGGAAGCCGTTTTGACATATCCTTTGCCGGAAGCAAGAATATGGTCAATATAGGCACGTCCGGCATTGAGGTTTGCATTCATTGTGGCCTCGAACTGCTCGCGCTGAGCCTGTCGGGCCTCGGCTTCACGCTGCTGGTAGCGGTCGACCATAGGCTTGAGAAGCCTCGACAGGTCTGCTTCAAGCGCCTTTGACTCCTCTTCGGAGAGTGGTTCGCCGGTGTAGTATTTCTGAAACGTGTCGAGAAATAGCGGAAGGTTGACGTCCATGCCAGCGGCATTCATCCTTATAAACTCGCTCAGCATCTGAGAGCCGATGTTCAGTCCGTCACGGAAGCCGGTGCACACAGTGTCGGCAAGTACTGCCTCGCGCAATCCGCGCATGAATTCCGAGCGATAAGCGTCGAGTTTCTCTCCGGAATATTTCTCACCGGCACTGCGTCCTAAATAGTTGCCCTGGGTGGCACCTATCACAGTTGCGAGCGAATCGGCGAGCGAAGCCTCCGGCAGAGCGGTTGAGGATGTCGGAGCGGCGAAAGCCGTAGCGACAGAGCAAGCGGCGAAAGCCGCCATTATCATTTTTTTCATTTCGAGTTAAAGTTTAGGTCGTAAGATTTCAACGAGCCGGCGCATGCCCTCGGTGGCCTTGACCGGAAGCACCGTGATGCCGTCGGGCACCGGTACGGGACGCGGATCGATATAATAGACAGGCACTCCCCGACGGGCGTAGTGGATGAGTCCGGCGGCCGGATAGACAGCCATGGAAGTGCCGATTATAACCACAACGTCGGCCTGCTCCATCAACTCGGCGGCAGGCTCGATGTTAGGGACAGCTTCCTGAAAGAACACTATGTGAGGGCGCACGGGATCGCCGTAAGGATCACGGGTGTCAAGCGATGTCGTGAGATTGTCCGGCGACATTTCATAGACGCGCTCGGGATGCCTCATCGAACGGATTTTCATCAGTTCGCCATGAAGGTGCAGCACATCGGAGCTGCCTGCCCGTTCGTGAAGATTGTCGACGTTCTGAGTAATCACCGACACGTCATACCATTTTTCAAGTTCGGCGAGAGCACGGTGGGCGTCGTTGGGCTGCGCATGCACCAGCTCCGCACGTCGTGCATTATAAAATTCGTGAATCAAAGCGGGATTACGACGGAATCCGTCGGCACTCGCCACTTCCATCACGGGATAATTTTCCCACAGGCCACCTGCGTCGCGGTAGGTCTTGATACCGCTTTCGGCACTTATGCCTGCGCCGGTGAGCACAACAAGCTTTGGACGCTTCACTTCGGTCATGTCGGGTAATTTCAGATTATTCAACCTATTATTTCTTTATTTCTATATCGATTATTTCTATATCGAACACGAGAGTCGAACCGGGTTTGATCGCACCCATATCCTGCTGTCCGTAGCCAAGATTCTCGGGGATGTAGATTGTGGCCTTGGTGCCGGCGGGCAGAGTGGTGAGTGCCTCGCCGAATCCGGGAACGACACGGTCGGTGCGGAATGCGACAGGCTGTCCTTTCGAGGAATCGAATTCGGTGCCGTCGATCAACCGGCCGGTGTAGATCACTTTCACCTCACCGCCTTTTTGGGCGACAGCACCCGTGCCGGCTTTTGTCACTTTATATGCCAGACCGGAAGGCGTCACCTTGACGTTCGGATCTCCGGCAAGAAGCTTTTTCATAAAAGCCTCTCCGGCTTTCTTGTTTTCCTCAAATTTTTTATGAGACGCTTCCTGTGTCCGTTGCATCTCCTTCACCTGATAGTCCTGAAGAATGGTCTGGGCGCGGCTTTGAATGGGTGCAAGAATCGAAGCGGCATTTTCGAGCGCCTTGTTATCGATGCTGTCGCCCATGAAGGCTTTATTGAATTCGGATAGGAATGCATCACGATTGTAGGCGATGCCGGCTTTCTCATACATACGCATCTGCTGCATCAGCTGGAGACCGAAGCCAAGCCCCTGATAGTAGGCATCGGCTTCCTTCGCGGTGTCACCGTCGAGCACAACCTTCAAGCCCTTGATGAACTCTTTGCGATTGAAATCCTTGCGATACTCCTCGGGCATGCTCTTGTAATTCTGATTGAGCTGATAGCCTACTTCGATGCCGGAAAAGTGAGCGAGCGAGTCGCCCATTGTGGAAATCCTGACATTGGCGGGTATTGCATCAGACGCATCATCATCGGCAAAATCGTCAGAAGACTTTTTATCGCATGATGAAAAAACAAAAAGAAAAGAGGCTGCGACAGCCGTGCAGCATAAAAAGCTTTTGATCATTATATAAACGATTATTTGCTGGTTATCCTTTTAATTACGCTCAGTGCTGCAACGGTCAGCGCCGCCGCAGCACTTGAGCTTTTATGTAGGGGATGCTTTATGACTTCAGGGATTATTTTTTCCCGGCGGGAGCCGGTGTGCCATTGGCAGCTGCCTTGACGGCGGCTTTGACGGCAGCCTTTTCAGCGGCCTTTTCCTCTTGCGGAGTCACTTCTACAATCTCGATGTCGAACACAAGAGTGGAGCCGGGTTTGATCACACCCATCTCCTGCTGTCCGTAGCCAAGATTCTCGGGAATGTAGATCGTGGCCTTGGTGCCGGCAGGCAAAGTGGTGAGTGCCTCGCCGAATCCGGGCACGACGCGGTCGGGTCGGAAAGGAGCAGGCTGTCCTTTCGAAGAATCGAATTCGGTGCCGTCGATCAACCGACCTGTGTAGATCACTTTCAGCTCATCGCTTTTTTGGGCGACAGCGCCTGTGCCTGTTTTTGTCACTTTATACGCCAGACCGGAAGGCGTCACTTTAATGGAGGGATCGGCGGCAATCTGCTTCTTCATGAAAGCTTCGCCTGCTTTCTTGTTTTCCTCAAATTTTTTCTTTGTCTCTTCCTGTGCGCGCTGCATCTCCATTATCTGATAGTTATGAAGAATCGTCTGTGCGCGGGACTGGAGCGGCATAAGTGTATTGCCTACAGAGTCGAGGAGGACAATATTTACCGAGTCGGCCTTAAAGGCTTTTTTGAACTCGCTGAAGAAGAGGTCGCGGTTATAGTCAATGCCGGCTTTCTCATACATACGCATCTGCTGCATGAGCTGGAGGCCGAAGCCAAGACCCTGATAATAGGCATCGGCTTTCTTCGCGGTGTCACCGTCGAGCACAGTCTTCAGACCTTTGAGGAATTCGTCGCGGTCGAAGTCCTTGCGGTATTCTTCGGGCATGTTATTGTAATTCTGATTAAGCTGACTGCCCACTTCGATACCGCGGTAGTAGGCCAGGGAGTCGGCGAAATTCTTAGGTTCCGAACCGCTGCCGAGGCAGGAGGTCATGGTTGTGAATATGGCGGCAACGCCACCTAAGATCAATGTTTTTTTCATGCTTGGTTTATTTTTTACTTGGATTATTGTCGTTGTTATCCGATTCGGGAACAGATTCTTCAGCCGGAGCGTGACGTATGTCGAGCACCTCCACATCGAATATCGTCGCCGCGCCTCCGGGAATCAGGCCTTTCACGCCCTCTTCGCCATAGCCTATTGCCGCCGGAATGTACAGGCGGTATTTACCGCCTTTTTTCATCAGCTGCAGGCCTTCGGCAAAACCGGGGATAGTTTCGTGGACGAGGAAAGGAGTGCCATCATCCTCGTTCATCGATTTATTAAACACCTTTCCGTTGATCAGGCTGCCGCTGTAGCGCACAAGCACGGCATCGCGCGGGCCGGGCATATCACCCTCACCCTCGGTGATTACCTCAAACAACAAGCCTGAAGGTCTTTTGACGACGCCCTCACGCTTGGCCACCTCTTCGAGAAAGACCGGAGATTGAGCCACTATAGCCTCTTCCTCGGCAATACGCGCCACAAGAGCGTTGATATAGTTTTCAGCCGAAGCGGGTGAGAACCCCGTGCGGCGTCCTTTGGGCACACGGGTGAGAACGTAGGCAAACTTGTCGAAATCGATCTTGAACCCACCGACGCTTTCCAACTGACGCAGACGTTGCGCCATGGCCACGCCATCGGCAAATCCCAAGAAACGCATATCGGCTTTTTGCGCCATCTTAAGCGCCTGATGCACGCCACGCATATATTCTTCGCTGACTGCGCTGCCGTCCTTGGCGGCTTTGGATGTGAGATAGCCTGACCAAAGAGTGGCGAGAGCGCGGGTGACGGTGTCGGCCTGCTGCTGAGAAAGCGGAGCCGGGGGATTGGCCTGTGACCGGTGCATTATCAGTGCATTCATATATTCATCGGCCGAGTCGCGTGTAAAACCGGTGGCCTTTCCGTCCTGCACGCGGTTGATCTGCCGGGCGAATTTGTCGAAGTCGAGTTTGAAGGCTCCGAGTTCCTCCACCTGACGGAGGCGGTGGGCCATTACGACACCCTCGGCGAGTCCCTGATAGCGGGCGTCGTCGACGGCAGCCAGACGGATAGCTTCCTGACAGCCCTCCATATACCGCTCACCACCTTTTTCGCCGGCCTGCTGCATGCGTGTTTTCGACGTCTGCCCCAGAATTGTGGCCATGGCGTGAGGCACGGAGTCGGCTTCGGCACGCGACAAGTCATATTGTCCGGCAGATGCTGCAAACGCCGAGGCGCCCAGCATCATGACCGGCAGAAACCGTTTTAAACATTTAATCATTCGTTTACCCATGAATGAACGGAATATCTTTACTTGCTTATTACCTTGATAAGCTCGACATCGAAAATGAGGGTGGCATTCGGGCCGATTACGCCGCCTGCGCCGTTAGGACCGTAGGCAAGCGCCGAAGGTATGAACAAGCGCCATTTTGCGCCCTCCTTCATCATTTGAAGAGCCTCGACCCAACCGGGTATCACCTGTGTGACACCAAAAGTGGCGGGAGCGCCACGCTCAACGGAGCTATCAAAAACCGTACCGTCAATGAGGCGGCCGGTATAGTGAACCGTGACATCGTCACCGGACTTCGGCTGTATGCCTGTGCCTTCTTCAATCACCTCATATTGCAGTCCGGATGCGGTGGTGTGCACACCTTCGCGTGCTCCGTTCTCACCAAGGAACTTCTCGCCTGCCTCGGCATTGACCTTGCCCATTGCGGCGGCCTGCTCGCGCTGGCGCTGCTCCATCTCACCGAAAAATTTCTGAATTTCGGCTTTGGCTTCCTCATAGGTCATTTTGGGCTTTTCGCCTGCGAACACAGCCTTCACGCCATCGGCAAAGTCGCTATAGTCAAGCGTTTCGATACCGCTGCTTTTGAAGTTGTTGCCCATGCTGAGGCCTAAAGCGTAACTTATTCTGTCAAGTTGTTTTGTTTCCATATCGTATTATGTTTATTGTTAGTCAACACATAACTTTTCAAGCTGCAAAAATAGCCTAAAAATCGTGCACGCCCTCATTTTTTATTGAAATTTTTCTTAGAAACTGTTTAAAATCATTCCAAAAAAGAACAATTAATAAGCTTCCGCACATTTTAGAAGCCTTTGCCGGATTATTCTGGCCGTTCCGGAGTGACAAGGCATCCGTAGAAGACGTTCAGTTAAATAACAATCATGACAAATCAAAGTTGCACAAGACATCACAAAATAATCCGGCGGAGCCTTCGTGT
>CAJJOX010000033.1 GCA_905193485.1 uncultured Porphyromonadaceae bacterium
AAACATGTTGCGGCGGTTGGTGAAGCGTTGGATTTATATTGCCGAGTCGCAATCAGTTTTTGCTTTGTAAATCAGCCTTTCTTAATGTGTGGTCGATCTTATGGAACTCACGGGCGATCATGGCGAATGTCACGATGGTAGCCAGAGCGTCGGATACGGGGAACGACAGCCAGATCCCATCGAGACCGAATCTGTCGGTAAGTATGAGGAGTAACGGTATGAGGAAAATCACCTGTCGTGTGAGGCTGAGGAATATAGATTGCGGGATTTTGCCGATTGACTGGAAGAAATTTGTCGAAACAATCTGGAATCCAACCACGCAGAAGCATATCATGGCCAATGAAAACGCATTGGATGTGACCTGAATGAGATTGGCGTCGGTTGTGAAGAGTCGGGCTACCAGCCGCGGGCAGAATAATCCAATGGCGGCTCCGACAGAAACCACTCCCGTACCCCACACGACGGTGAGGAAGTATGCGCGTTTAAGCCGGTGTAAATTCCCCGCGCCGTAATTGTAACCTACTATCGGTTGCATGCCTTGACACATACCGACCACGGCCATGCAGAGCAGTGATGTGAAGGTCGTGAAAATCCCGGCGGCGGCCACGGCATTGTCGCCGCCGTATTCATATAGATTGGTATTGATAATGATGTTGATGAAGCAACTTGCCAGATTGACGAGCGAAGGGGCAGCTCCTATGCCTATAATGTTCCATACGGCCTTTCTCTGCAGTTTCCAGCATCCGCGTCTGAAATGGAGCGTGCTTTTCCTGTTGATGAAATGCATGAGCACATAGACGGTGAAAATGCCCATCGATATGTCGGTGGCAATCGCAGCTCCTTTTATGCCCATGTCGAGTGCGAAAATAAAGATCGGGGCAAGCAGGAGGTTGCAGCCGGCACCGATAAACATTGTTGTCATGGCTTTGATCGGATAGCCTGAGGCGCGCATAACGTTGTTGAGCGAGAAGCCTATGTTCATGATCAACATTCCGGGTAGAATCCATGCCATGAAATCATGGGCATATGGCAGGGAAGTGTGACTTGCGCCAAATGCTATGAGAATATCATCGAGATATATGCGCATAAGGGTCAGATAGACACACGCGTTTACTATGATCAGCACGAGCGAGTTGCCGAGCGTGACCTCGGCGCCATTTTTGTCGCGGGCGCCTAAAAGAATCGAAACCCTTGCGCTTGATCCGGCGCCGATCAGCACTCCGATAGCCGCCGATATGTTCATTACCGGAAAGGTTATGGCAAGTCCGGCAATGGCCTCGGGACCCACACCTTGTCCAATAAAGATGCGGTCGATGACATTGTAAAGCGACATCACAAGCATGCCAACCACAGCCGGAATGCTGTATTCCCATAAAAGTCGGCTGATTTTGCCGCTTCCAAGTCGATTTATGTCGCCTTTTGTCGCCTTTTGCATGCCTGCCGGTCGCTTCGATTCGTTCATTTCTGTGATTTATGGAGGGGTTCCCGGTATTTGCCGGAGCGTATGCGATAGAGCGTTTCTTTGGTCACGCCGAGATATGACGCTATCTGTGTGATCGTAGCCCGTTCCAGAATTTTGGGATAACGGCTGATCAGCCATTTGTATCGCTCTGATGCCGACATTGACTGAAAAACGAGCATACGCTCCTCGACCGTCTGATATTGTTCGAAAAGCATTGAGATCACATAGCTGGCCACTTCTGCCACGTGCTCGTTGCCGTAGTCTTGTATTAATGTTCGGGTGTCGGCGATGGGCATGAAAATAAGCTCGGTGTTTTCGAGAAATTCGATGGTGACATTGCCATCGGATCCATGCATGAACAATGAGAACGGTATGCTTATGAATTCGTCATCAAAAGAAAACGAGTAGGTGTGTTCGCGACCCATGTGGTGATAGAATGTTCGGGCGGAACCCTTGCGGATGTAAAAGGCAAGAGAGCGGAATGCGTGAATTCCATCAAACTTCTCGCCACGCCGGAAATAGCGTTCACTCATGATGGAACGAAGTGAGGTTTCCATTTCAGGCGTGATGTCAAGATATTGTCGGATGTGGTCAACGGGATGCGCCATTATTTTGCAGAGTGGGGAATGAGAAGATAAATGATAGAGCAACGGACGTCGTAAGGTGTGGCGTCTGCTTTTCGTGGGGGCGTCGACAAAAGGTAATAAAATGATTTTTGCCTGTCCCACGAACGAAGAGAGATCTGTCGGGTCGTTCCTGAGGGAATGTCGGCGGCAACATCGCATTGACGACTGTGCAGAATGCGCCCGGATGTATCGAAATAATCGAGCTGCAGGCGCATGCCGGAGATCGGTAGAGCGCTTTTATTGGTTACAAACATCGTTTCGTAAGAAGAACGCAGCGGTTTGTCGTAACCGCTGATTTTGACGGAATCGGGTTGTGGGGTGTGCAGGGTGTCGGCTGCTGCGGTCGCAATGGCCGTTGATGTGTCGGAAGCGCGAAGACCGCGGCGTGTTGTGCGTTGCGCGGTCGCTGAGATGGCGACAGCAATTAATAGTAATGTCGTGATTCGTTGTGTCAGGGTCATAAGGAGAGATGGATGTTTGCTTATAGGTAGACTGGCTCTCGCGGCAGGGGTGGTTCCGGGTATATGCGTATACATCCGTCGCTTTCCCTGTTTTCGTGATTGGGGTACACTGTGTGTCGCCAGAGATAAGGTAACAATCGCCATAAGTTGATGGAGAATGCGCTTTTGTGGCGTCGGAACTTGAGGGAACTGTCGTCATCGGATAGTATGAGGGTGAACTTCCGTGGTAATGTCAGGCTTGAACCGGCCGAGGACGTATAGATGTTGGCTTCGTATTCGCCACGTCCGGCCATCGGTGACACAAGCCCCATTATGGTCCCCGGTCGCATAGCCCGGTTGGGAGAAGATACGAGTGTGACCGTATAGAGCGGAGCCGATGACTCGGGTGCGTCAAAACCTCCTTCGCGCATTATTGCGACAGTCACGCCTGTGGCCGGAAACTGCCACACGCCTTCAATGTGGTGTAACGGGGCTTCAGCCATCGAACGAAGGAGCAGTGAGTAGTCGAAATCTGCTTTGGTCTGTGATATTTTCGGCAATCGGTCAATGCTTTTCTTTTCGGCATGCATGATGCCTGCTGCGAACAGCAGGATCGCAGCGAATGAAATCTTTAATAGTTGTATCGCATTGTTTCCGGTCATACCGATTCAGATATGGTGATGGATTCTGTCATTCCATCAGATTGTGCCAAAATGGTAGGCGAATCCGAAACTGAAAATCTCTTTCAACTGAAATTTGCGCCAGCTGTTGTCGGGATTGGAAGGTGTTGATGTGTCGTAACGCATGTGGACATAGAGCCGTGTCGACAGAAACCGGTTGATGTTGAAATCGACCGTATGCTCCCAGTCACCGTATGCATAGTCGTAGTCGGTGAATAGAAACAGGCGGGAATGATAGACGATATTGTAGGCTATCTTCCATTCCAGCGTGCACTCGGCGCTGGAACCGATTTTATTTTTGGTCTTGTGTCCACGCTCAAGTCCATAGGCGGTTTCGTCGACCTCATCGTTGATACACGTTTTCAAGTTCCATGAAAGCGGGGATATCGAGGTGCCGAAATTAACCGTTTTTTTAGGATTGGTATAGCTATATGTCATACCGAGGCCGACGTTGAGTTCACCGGGCGAGAGCAATGCAGCATTGCGGTTGCGCGAATTGGTCGGATAGCTGTTGAAAATCTGGGTCTTGAACAGAATGTTTGCCGAATAATACCAGCGACGTGCAGCTTTGTAACCGAATGTCGTGTTGAGCTGGAATATGTCTTCGGTGATATTGTAGGAATGGATGCTGTCGTCGGGCGCGCTGTTAAGGGCAAGCTTGTATTGAATGTTGGTTTCAAACAATATCTTGGGATAAAATTTCTGATTGAGCTTTACATTATAGTTGATCTGCCCGATCATGTTGAGGTTGTTGTTGCCGCCTTGATACCAGTTGGGCGAGATATAGGCTTGCGAGAATTGCAATGATGCATCGAATGTTTTCAGCCAGTGGCGCTGTTCGATATCGGTTTGCACTTCGTTGAGGCTTCTATGGTCGATTTTTATTTCTTCAAATTTTATTCGGGTGGTGCCCTTGTCGATGAAAGCCCTGAACTCCTTCGGCACGTCGGGCATGTATGCCGCATTGTATCTTACGGTCAGCGGGTTTGCGATTTCATATCTTTGCCGTATGTCGGCCATCATCCGCTCTCCGTCGGCAAGATTGTCAAGCCATTTGTAGGCGCTGGCAAATCGCGGGTCACGATTGTTGGGCATTATCATCGGTACGGTGTCAAGAAAATGATATTTGCCGAAAACCACAGGCCCGAATTTCCCCGCAGGCAAATTCTCTTTGTAGCGTGAAACGGTCAGGAGGGAGTCGAAGTCCGGACGGTCAATGAGCAATGTCGGCATCGTGTCGGCATTCACAGGGAGAATCATTTTTTTTAAACCTGTCGGAACGGCTGTTGTCGCTTCTGCGACAATTGAGGTCAATATACAAAGCAATATGCTGATTTTCAATTGCATGATGTGACTGTTGAATGAATGGACGGTTATTGACTGCAAAGCTACGAAAATTTGCTGACAGCGCCAAATGCCGGACAGATCGGCGCATTTTGATATGTGACAATAAATCGTTACCTTTGTGACCTCATAAAACAATATTGACAATGGACTTCATAGAAGAACTTACCTGGCGAGGCATGATCCACCAGATGATGCCGGGCACAGACGAACAACTCAAAAAAGAGATGACCACAGCCTATCTCGGCATCGATCCGACGGCTGACAGCCTTCATATAGGCCACCTTGTGGGGGTTATGATCCTCAAACATTTTCAGCGTTCGGGCCATAAGCCTATCGCTCTCGTCGGCGGCGCTACCGGTATGATAGGAGATCCATCAATGAAAAGTCAGGAGCGTAAGCTTCTTGACGAAGAAACCTTGCGTCACAATCAGGAAGCGATAAAGAAACAGCTTGCCAAATTCCTCGATTTTGAAAGCGATGCTCCGAATGCGGCTGAGATGGTCAACAATTATGACTGGATGAAGCAGTTCTCGTTTCTTGATTTCATCCGTGACGTCGGCAAGCATATCACTGTCAACTATATGATGGCCAAGGATTCTGTAAAGAAACGCCTGTCGGGCGAAAGTCAGCAAGGCATGTCGTTCACGGAATTCTCATATCAGCTTGTACAGGGCTACGATTTCCTGAATCTTTATCGTGAGAAAAACTGCAAACTGCAGTTGGGCGGTTCAGACCAATGGGGAAATATCACGACAGGCACCGAGCTCATCCGCCGCACGACCGGCGGCGAGGCATTTGCGCTCACATGTCCGCTGATCACCAAGGCCGACGGTGGCAAATTCGGCAAAACAGAAAGCGGTAACGTATGGCTTGATCCGCGTTACACATCACCATATAAGTTCTATCAGTTCTGGCTCAATGTGTCTGACGCCGACGCCGAGAAATATATCAAGATCTTTACGGAATTGACACGTGAGGAGATAGAGGATCTTGTGCGCCGGCAGGCAGAAGATCCCGGTCAGCGTCCTTTGCAGAAGCGCCTTGCGAAAGAGATAACCACAATGGTTCATTCGGCTGCCGACTATGAGGCTGCGGTAGAAGCGTCACAGATTCTTTTCAGCAATAAAGCCGGAGAGATTCTCCATCGTATCGACGAACCCACTCTTCTTGCAGTGATGGAGGGTGTGCCACAGTTTGAAGTGAGCCGCGTCGATATCGAATCAGGCATCAAGTTGGCGGACCTGATCACAGACAAGGCACCCGTGTTTTCGTCGAAAGGCGAGATGCGCAAAATGGTGCAGGGGGGTGGCGTGAGTGTCAATAAGGAAAAAGTTGCCGACCCCTATGCCCAGATGTCGACAGATATGCTCCTTAACGATAAATATATTTTGGTGCAAAAAGGAAAGAAAAACTATTTTCTGTTGATTGCCAAATAGAAGACGTTCTACCGAGCGCTTCCGCTATATTCGCGCATTTGCCGTCGGGTTACGGCAAATGCGCGGTCGTTTTGCATACGTTGCAAACAAATTGATAAGATGATTTAAAATTATATATGGATACATTAACACAATCTTTATCTCTCAGGAATCAGCTTATTTCTTTTGTGTGGCAGCATTTTTTATTGGCCACTTCACTTTTTGTCATGACTTTAGGCGTCGCGATGTGTGTGCAGTCCGCTCTTGGCAGCAGTGTCATATCAGCGATCCCGTTTGTAATGTCTCTTGCCGGCCATGAAGGCATGTCGGCATCGTTGACCATTGGCGAATATACCTATTTGATGAATGCTTTTTTCGTCGCATTGCAGATCATATTGCTTCGCAGCCGCTTTAAGTATGTGCAGCTTTTTCAACTTGTCATCGGGTTTGCTTTCGGACTTTTCCTTGATTTGAACATGACTCTCACGTCGGTGTTTGACAGTGGTGATCTCTTTACCCGGATTTTGGTTCAGGTGGTAGGATGCACTGTTCTTGGCGTGGGTATTTCGATGGAATTAAGATGC
Source organism: uncultured Porphyromonadaceae bacterium (assembly GCA_905193485.1). GTDB lineage: Bacteria > Bacteroidota > Bacteroidia > Bacteroidales > Muribaculaceae > Paramuribaculum. Next base: position 6,555 of record CAJJOX010000033.1, read on the forward strand.
GGTTCGGTAACAATGCCCGGTGAAGGCATCACGGTAGCCGTTTCGCAAGTTTCGGGATTGCCGTTTGCTAAAGCTAAAATCATTATTGATATTCTGCTTGTCGTGTCGGCCGTCGTCTTGGGCTATTGCTTTTTCGGAAAATGGCTATGGAATGTGGTGGGCATCGGAACGCTTTTTGCTATGATCTATGTCGGAGCATTTGTCCGTTTTATAGATCCGAAGATGTCGTGGTTTTCCCGACTTTTGTCATATCGACCGGGTGTCAGACGATATATTTTTGGCCTGGCGCGTTTTATCTATCACAATAAGTCGGACGAACAATGATTTTTCGTGAAGCTATGATGATCTTCATGATAGTATTTCCAAAAGTTATGCTTTTAAAAAAATCGAAGTCGCTATTGCATGGCATAAGAATAATGTTTAACTTTGCACCGCTTTAGGCTTAGTTGAGCTTGAGCGCAGGATTGTCTTATGGTGTAATGGTAGCACTGCAGGTTTTGGTTCTGCCTGTCCAGGTTCGAATCCTGGTAAGACAACAAAGCAGCGGGTTTAGTCTTTCGGCTTGCCCGCCGCTTTTTATTTTTGTATACTATAAACGAGTGGCTTATCTGTGTGCCTCATACTGAGGACTTGGTGTTTGAGTCACGTCGGGGGATGCGGAGCCGGAGGGACTATTGCATAATTAGTGGAAAGAATGTAAATTTGCATGCAGTAAAAAAGCTCTTTTTAAAGCCAAATCTATGAGACATTTTTTGAGAAAGATTGCTCTTTTGGCGATCGTCGCTTTCATTGCATTCGCATCGGCGGAAGCAGGAATCAACGACTTGCCGATCAAGACTATAAACGGGAAAAGATATCACTATTATGAAGTGCAGCCTCAGGAAACGGTGTATTCGTTATGTCATCGCTTCGGCGTGACCCGGGAACAACTCGTGCGCTACAATCCTTCGGTCGAGGACGGACTGAAAGCCCATCAAGTGCTTCTTTTCCCGATTGCAGACTCGGCGTCTGCAACAACAGATACCGACAGCAGATATTCGTCATCCAAAGGGGATGTTATCAGTCATCTCGTGCAAAAAGGTGAAACGGGTTATGGCATCAGTCATAAATACGGAATGACCCTTGACGACTTCTATGCTCTTAATCCATCGGCGCGGGATGGTCTTAAAGCCGGGCAAACGGTGAAAGTGCGCCGCGGCACATTGTCGACCGCCCTGCCGGCTACACAGAACGAGCCCTCTGTGTCAACAGACAAGCCATCTGCATCGTCACACGATGGCAATATCCACGTTATTGCCGAACATGAAACGCTCTATTCCATAGCACGCTCTTATGGAATATCATTGCGTCAGCTCATTGACGCCAATCCGGAAATAGATATTGACCACTATAATGCGGGCACTGTACTCCGCATCCCTTCCCGGAATGAAACAGACACTGTATCTGAGGCACATGCAACTGCATCCACTCTGCCGGCTACGACAGCCGAATCTCCCGCCACAGAATCTGGTCGGACATTGGAGGCGTCTGTCGGGGTAGCCGACGGTCCGTTGACGATTGCTGTGGCCCTCCCATTCACGGGCGACAAACAAAGCCGTGCCGCAAATGCCAAGGAATTCTTGCGTGGTTTTACGCTGGCAGTTGATTCGCTTCGAAACTTCGGTCGACCGATTAAAGTGATGGCCTTTGACACCAAAGGCACTTCCGAAGGCTGTGCTGCAATTCTTGCCGACCCTTCTTTGAAAACCGCCAATGTCATCATTGCACCCGATGACGCTTCTCAGATGCAGGATTTTGTCAAATTCGCTACCGCCAATAATATCTATTTGTTTAATCTATATGTGATAAAGGACGAACAGTATATTTCCAATCCTTTTGTGGTGCAGTGCAACACGCCTCATGACGTGATGTATGACAAAGCCATAAAATATTTCATCAATTCGTTTCCCAATGTCACGCCGGTGATTCTGAAACGGAAAGGCGGACACACAGATAAGGCCGAATTTACCAATCTGCTTAAAAAAACTTATACCGATGCAGGACGCAAAGTCCATGAAATTGAATTTACCGACCGGCTCACTAAAGCGACACTTGACAATCTTCCTGCCGGTGTGGACTATGCTTTCATCCCGGTGTCATCGAAACGCGAGGAATTCAGCAAATTTATCGATGCCGTCAATTCATTTAAAGACGAACGTACAGATGGCGGTGCCGTAAGTTTGTGGGGATATTCGGAATGGCTCGTTCTTCGTGATCAATCGAAGCTCAATAAAGCCAACACATATCTTTTCTCACGTTTCTATTGCGTGGATAAGGATTATTCGGTCGACAATCTGCAGTCGGCGTTTGAGCGCTGGTACGGCATCGGTTTTGCCGATAAAATTCCCAAGCAGGGCGTGTATGGTTTTGACACAGCCATGTTCCTGATCAATGCCCTCAATGCCAACTCGGGTGACTTCAATCGCTTCACGCCCCCCTACGATGGAATGCAGAATGCATTTCAACTCAAACGTTACGGTAACGGCGGCTTTGTAAATGATGAACTTTATATAATCAACTACACCCCGGCGGGCGTAACCTATAAATTTGGTATCTGATGCCGATATTCATTTCTATCCGGCGTGCTGCAATAGCTTTAAGCGCGCTTGCCTCAGTAGTTGGCGTTTCAGCTCAACGCACCTATGAACCTCATTTTGATGTCGGTGGAAAAGCCGGTGTCACTCTTTCGAAGATGGCTTTCACTCCCGGTATCGAGCAGTCGATGAAGATGGGATTTACCGGCGGTGTCGTCGTCCGTTATACTGAGGAGAAAATCTTCGGCCTTATCGGCGAATTGAAAATCGAACAGCGTGGATGGAAAGAAAAGTTTGATGAAACTGATTTCAGTTATAGCCGCACGCTCACCTATATACAACTGCCATTGCTGACGCACATTTATTTCGGTAATCAGCACATCAGGGGATTCGTCAATCTCGGCCCGTCGGTGGGATACATGATGAGCAATAGCGCAACTGCCAACTTCGACTATCGGAATCCCGCTTCTGTGGAAGGTTTCCCGATTGAAAACCGTCACGTCAGCCAGATGAGCATGGATGTGAAAAGCAAATTCGATTATGGCATTTTGGGTGGTATTGGTGTGGAGCTGATCTTGAAGAAACGTCATTCCATTATGCTTGAAGGCCGCTATTATTATGGCCTGGGCAATATATTTCCGTCGAAAAAACGCGATGAATTTTCGGCGTCGCGCAACACGACGATTGAGATATCGCTCGGATATCTTTTCCGAGTGAAGTGAACATTATTCTGTTGGGTGTTGCCGCGTTTTGCCGGACTGCGTGTCAAAAGTCTATTTTACCGGCGCATGTGGTGATTCGGAACATGAGATTGTGCAGTAAGTCATATTCGTTCTGACGGCTGCCTATGCCTTTGCTTTTCACATCAAATTCACGAATTGCCGATATTATTTCAATAACTTTATAGGCATTGTAATTGCGCATTCCGGTCGTGTAGCGTGTCAGTTGTCCCTGCCATCGCAGGCCGAGAGCCGCCATCAGTGAATGCGGAGAACGATCACGGGTGAACCATGCGATCAGCAGACCTGAAAAATAGCTGAATATGGCTGAAACGGTAAGTATGGCGGGATGGTTTTTGGGATTGCTGCGGAAATAGCCGATGATACGGAAAATCCTCGCCGTGTCTTTTGACGCTATTGCATCAATGAGTTCGAAGTTGTTGAAGTCCTTGCTCATGCCCACATTCCGCTCGATACTTTCGGGCGTGATCATGGCGCCTTTCCCAAGGATAAACGACAGCTTGTCGATCTCGTTATAGAGTTTCGCTACATCGGTGCCGATAAAATCCCGGAGCATGGACATCCCTTTTGGTTCGATGCTTAGCCCTTTTTCCTGAGCAATTGCGCTGATGATCGGGTCGATGTTGTTTTCTGTGAGTCGTTTCGATTCAAAAAGCACGCCTCCGTTGGCTTTTGCTTTTGCCAACAGGTCTTTCCCTTTGGCCTTATCGGCACGGAAACAGATCACCAATATAGTGGATGGATTGGGATTGGCAGCATAGATGTGTAGTTTGTTTATTGCATCGGCACGCGCCGCTTGCGCTTCCTTTAAAATCACTACCTGTCGGTCGGACATCATGGGAAACCGTTTGCATGTGGCTATAACCACTTCGGGCGTTATATCCTGCGCATAAAGCGTATAGAGATTGAAATCGCGCTCGCTTTCCGGCACCATTGCTTCAAAAGCTTTCACCAGCTCGTCGATGAAATATGCCTCTTCTCCAAACAGGATGTAAACAGGCGCGGTTTGTCGTTTTTTTATTGCCTGCATTATCTCTCGAAATGTCTGGGTAGAGGAATTGGCTGCCATTGTCGGGTGGGTTGTTGGAAGTTTATGCGGCGGATTGTGAATCGGTGCGTGGATCTGATATCCGCTGTCAGATGTTGGATGAAGCAAAAGTAATGAAAAAAAGCTATTGCCGCAATTATTCGGTTCGCAATTATTGGCTTAACAAAAGTAAGTGTGTAACTTTGAAGACAGAATCCGAGTAATAGTCAGAAATGTCTGAAAGTATACTGTCTGCATATCCACCTCTCAATCTACCGGCGGCCGCCCTTGATATCCGCAGGGGCGTTTCCGGTCGCCGTGAGGTTTTTGACCGATGGCGTAACCGTTGGGTCGCTCTCACTCCGGAAGAATGGGTGCGACAACACTTTGTGTCAATGCTTGTGTCCGAGAAAGGCTATATTTCAGGACGTATTGCCAATGAGATTTCAATCTCACTCAACGGCATGTCGCGCCGTTGCGACACCGTCATCTATGACAGCGCCATGCATCCGGTGATGATTGTCGAATATAAAGCTCCGACTGTCCAGTTGTCGCAACATGCATTTGATCAGATAGCACGGTATGCCATGGTGCTCAGGACACCTTTGCTCGCGGTTAGCAATGGGATGTGTCATTATTGCTGCCGCATGGATTACGAGAACGGCGCGTGTGTGTTTCTGAAAGATGTGCCTTGCTATGATTCAATAGTGTAGTCGACGCATGCCCTGTCGGCTTTGTGACCGGCTATCAATTGCACGGCAGCCACGTGTGCCGGATGTGCTGAATAGACCGCTACATCGGCAAGTGTTTCAGCTTCAGCAATAAGGACGAGATCCCATGATTCGCCGGGGTTTTCGTTGATGCCGACTTCGAGGCGTTTAAGCTGCGGAATCTGGGCCGGTAAGGCTATGAGTGCATCACGAAACGATTGTGCCACGGCTTTGCGTTGTGAGGGATTGCCTTTGAATTTGAAAGTAACGATATGTCGTATCATTGAGGTTCGGGAATTAATATTGATGTAAGGGTAAGTATGACGGATTGTTTATTCGCCATAAAGTTTCGCACGGACGGCCGCCACACGATCGTCGGTGATGTAGTCGTCATAATCCATCATTTTGTCGATAATGCCATTGGGCGTAAGTTCGATGATGCGGTTGCATACCGTCTGGATGAATTCGTGATCATGGGAAGCCAGGAGGATGTTGCCCTTGAAATTCTGGAGCGTGTTGTTGAATGCCTGAATTGACTCGAGGTCGAGATGGTTGGTCGGTGAGTCGAGCACCATGGTGTTGGCATCGCGGAGCATCATACGTGCAATCATACAACGCATCTTCTCGCCGCCGGAAAGTACAGAGGCTTTTTTTAGCACTTCTTCGCCGGAGAAAAGCATTTTCCCGAGAAACCCTTTGAGATAAATTTCGCTTGAATCGTTGCTGAACTGACATAACCAGTCGACAAGATTCAGGTCGGTGTTGAAGAATGCCGAGTTGTCAAGCGGAAGATAGGCGGTGGTGATGGTCTGCCCCCAGTCAAAGGTTCCTTCGTCGGCTTTGCGGTTGCCGGTGATTATTTCGAATAGAGCGGTCATAGCGCGTGGATCATGGCTGAGAAACGCCACTTTATCGCCCTTTTCGATCTGGAAGTTGACATCCTTAAAGAGGAGTTCGCCATCTACCGAAGCAGTCAGGCCGTGTACTTCAAGAATTTTGTTGCCCGGTTCGCGCTGAGGTGTGAATATGATGCCGGGATAGCGGCGGGACGAGGGCTGGATTTCTTCGATGTTGAGTTTCTCGAGCATTTTTTTTCGTGAAGTGGTCTGTTTCGATTTGGCCACGTTGGCGCTGAATCGTTGTATGAACTCGAGAAGTTCCTTGCGTTTTTCCTCGGCTTTCTTGTTTTGTTGTTGCTGCTGGCGCAGAGCGAGTTGGCTTGACTCGTACCAGAAACTGTAGTTTCCTGCAAAGAGTGAAACTTTATTATAGTCTATATCGAGTGTGTGTGTTGAAACTGCATCGAGGAAGTGGCGGTCATGGCTCACTACAAGCACGGTGTTTTCGAAATTCGACAAATAATTTTCAAGCCACGCCACGGTCTCGAGATCCAGATCGTTGGTCGGTTCGTCGAGAAGCAGATTGTCGGGATTGCCGAATAGCGCTTTTGCAAGGAGTACACGCACCTTTTCGTTACCGCTGAGATCCTTCATAAGCATATAATGCTTGTCTTCGCGAATGCCAAGGCCGCTTAGAAGGGCTGCCGCATCGCTCTCGGCGTTCCAACCTTCGAGTTCGGCGAATTTTTCTTCAAGTTCTGAGGCACGTATACCATCGGCATCGGTAAAATCTTCCTTGGCATAAATTGCGTTTTTTTCCTGCATTATATCCCAAAGCACGGTATGCCCCTGAAGCACGGTGTCCATGACGGTGAATTCGTCAAATTTAAAGTGATCCTGTTCGAGTACGCTCATTCGTTCTCCGGGACCTTGTGTCACCGAACCATGTGTCGGGGAAAGCTGGTTGCTGAGAATGCGCATTAGTGTCGACTTGCCGGCGCCGTTTGCTCCGATGATACCATAGCAGTTGCCGGGTGTGAACTTCATGTTGACATCCTGAAAAAGAATGCGTTTACCAAACTGTATGCCTAAATTATTTACCGAAATCATATTTGTTGAATATCTGCTTGATGTTTTGCGGGTGCAAAGGTAGGAAAAACTTTTAAATTTGCAAATACTTTGGCAAAAAATGCTTCATAAAAATAGTGTTTGATAAATCGGATTCTTTGTTTACTTTTGCAAATCAATTAATTATAGAAAAGTATGAAGAAGAACTTTTTTTATGTATGTGGTCTGTCATTGCTTCTTTGGGGTATGGCAGCATGTTCCGGACAGGGAAAAGCGGATAAAGCAACCGTTGTTGCGGATAGTGTAGTGGTGAAAACGGATAGTGTTGCGGCAGACAGCACAGGATATATTGTGAAAGTAGGAGAGATGGCCCCCGATTTTACTATTACTCTGACAGACGGAAAGCAGATAGAGCTTTCTGCACTTCGTGGCAAAGTGGTGATGTTGCAATTCACGGCCAGTTGGTGCGGAGTATGTCGTAAAGAGATGCCTTTTATAGAGAAAGATATCTGGCTGAAACATCAAAGCAATCCGGAGTTTGCCTTGATCGGTATTGATCGTGATGAACCTCTTGACAAAGTGATTGCATTTGGTAAGTCGGTAGGGGTGACTTATCCGTTGGGATTGGATCCGGGAGCGGATATATTTGCAAAATATGCATTGCGTGAATCGGGTATCACCCGCAATGTACTGATAGACCGGGAAGGCAAGATTGTGAAGTTGACTCGTTTGTATAACGAAGAGGAATTTACTTCACTGGTAAATCAAATTGATGAAATGCTGAAGAAATAAGTTGAACAAGCAGGGGTGATTTTTTGTTTTTAACATGGAATCACCCCATCTTTTTATTTTATGGCTATAACGATTATTATTCTCGTACTGTCGGCTGCCTTTTTCATGAGTGGAAAGGTACGGTCTGACTTAGTGGCATTGTGTGCGCTGGTATTATTAATACTTTTCAATATCCTTACTCCGGAGGAAGCGCTTTCGGGCTTTTCCAATTCTGTTGTTATCATGATGATCGGTCTGTTTGTGGTGGGCGGAGCTATTCTC
>CAJJOX010000034.1 GCA_905193485.1 uncultured Porphyromonadaceae bacterium
CCAAATGTTTGGGCATTTTCCTGTTTCACACTTTATTTTCCTCCACTGATGATAGTCAGACCGAGAAAAATAGATTGTTTTTCTACTATTCTCCCATACTTCTCTTGATAAGAGAAATATAACGAGTGCAAAATTACTCATTTTATTTGAAAAACAGGCAAAAATGGGCAATATTTTTCACAAAGCGTGCTGAAATAGTCGAAAGCAGTCGAATTACAGATCTTCTGGTGTCAATAGTATGTGGATTTCGAAAAGTATGTATGCAGCAAGATAAATGCTTGTATTCGGTAAGGCATTAGATTTTCACCTAATTATACTTAATAATTTCTCTTATCAAGAGAAGTATTAAATAATTGATATAATCTTTTTTTGCTAATTCATAGCAGATTATAGGATTATACGGGAAAAGTGTGAAACAGGAAAATGCCCAAATATTTGGAGCTGCCACGCCGAACTGCTTGAAGACCAATGTGATGTAACTTCTTGCAGGATTGACAGCTATGCTTTTGATGTAAGGTGCGACCATGCGTTCTTCTGTATTATAACCAAAATCTTAACAATGAAAATTATTACTGTCCGCTAAACCATAAAAAGGCGAGTCCAACTTCTTGAACGGCAGAAGTTGGGCTTGCTTTTTGTAAAGGACAAGCCCCCTCAGCAGTTTTCAGGGACTACGGGAGGTGATTCTGAGGCTTGGACAAGCATGCTCTTCAGGTCTGCATCGGGCTGATTGAGGAACTTTTCGAGATTCAGGTAATACATCAGGACGATTCTCACGATTGTAGCCAGCCCGGAGAAGCTCCAACGCCTATTCAATGTGCTTTGTAAGACCGAGATTAACAGATTTGCAATGAGCGTGACCCATATCTGGATTTTGATGGCGTTGGCACTTTCACCATAGAAGTATCGCAATGGGAAGTTCTGCTTGATCTGCTTGAAAAGAGACTCTATCTGCCACCGGCGGCGGTATATCGCCACGATTGTCTCCGGCGGCATGTCGAAGTCATTGGTCAGAAGCGATATGAGTTTGGGCTTCTTGCCTTTCTTGATGTCACCGTATGTGATTATTCTGGCAATGTGGTTAATGCCGTCTTTACGGAAAACTACGACCCGCTCACGATATTCCATAAGCCCCTGCGGATTCTGATGCATACAGTCAACAAGCACTTCGTAATTGAGATTGCTCTTCATTTTGGTGACATATACGACGTCACGGTCCGTAAGTTCCTCGAATTTGGCATAGTTGATATATGCACGGTCAAGAGCCACTATCTCGTTGTGGCCGTAATGGCTTGGAGCAAGCATGAACGAGTCATTGGTGGCCGCCGAAGTGAACTGTACGTCGCAGGGAATGCCTTCGTTTGCGTGTATGACCGAGTGTACCTTTATGCCGCCTTTCTTCTTCCCGGTCTTGGGATGCCGTCCGACTCCCTTGAAAATGGCATTGGAGAACAGCGTAATGGTCGTGGAATCAATGATTCTAAGCCGTCTTATCCACTCTTCGGTGCCATTGCGTCGGCTGTCCGAGGAAAGAATATCCTTGTTGGCGACATACAGGCCACGATACACCTCCTCGAAGAATTTCTCTGACCGCCTGGCGTTTGCGTCCGAAAGGGTGCTGCGCTTCGGGACTGTATCTATCCCGACATGGTGAAGCTTGCGTACCTCGGCTGTCATAGATGTCTCTATCTCACGCAATGAGTCGAAGCGTTGGATTACCGCATACAGCATCGTAAGAAGATGCGTGTAGCCGTCGAAGCTCTTGACATACTTCTCTCCGCCGTGTTTCCGGCTTATTTCAACAATTTTATCACGATCGAGTGATTTTATCAGCTGTCCATATATCGGCTGTCCGAAGAAATTACTACTTTTGGGCATTGGTTAAATTTGGTTTTTGGCGAAACAAAAATAACCATAAAGGGCTGACTCCTGCAAATGGTAATCGACTTTAGTCGTTTGCTTTGCAAGAATCAGCCCTAATTTTTCAATTGCTCAAAAAGTTTAGCGGACAGTAATAATAAAAAATAGATTAATAAAAATATTAGTTGAATTTTTTGTCAATAGATATGTTGTAAACATGCGGTTCAAAACAGATTTACCTTGAAGCCTACACCCCCGGTGAAGTATCTGCAGTCAATCATTGCCGCCTGAATGATCAGATGTTTCCAAAGCAGGCAATCGGCACCGAAGTTTATTTCATTGCCGGTCCACTCTCCGATAAGACGGAAATCGGGAATCCATTTCGGCCTCCATGTCGCAGAGGCAAATACTCCTTGCCATTTTTTGCCATATGAAACCGGCACATAACGGTAGCCGAGGTCAGCTCCTATAGTCTGTCCGGAAGGAGTGAAATGTTTGGTGAGCACTACATAGTAGTTGGCGAAATAGCCCGCACCGCTACCGCCGCCATGATGCCGCTTAGTGGGAGTACCCAGAAAATCATTGGAGCCGATGGCTATGGCCGGTACATATTTGCCTTCCCGGACAGGATTCAGCTTCAGGGAGAAATAGCGATCTTTTTGATTGAATTTCGGCTTCGCACCTTCATGATGGATTGTCTTCAAAAGCGTGAACGTGTAACCGATCTCAATCCACCTGAAAGGAGTTATTGAAAGAGAAAAATCATAGGTGCCGTATTTTTTGCCGTCGCATTTAAAACCACCGTCAGGAGTGAATCTCTTGTTGAGGAAATAGCTTGAAATCATTGCATCGCCGGCTTCATTCATTTCAGCGGACGGATTTTTTATAAGTCCGGACGTGCCGGTATAAAGCTGACCTATACAGGCAATCGGGCCGGCGAGAGCGAAACTCAAGACAATAACAAGAATCCGCTCCCTCATTTCTTGTCCTCCTCTTTCCCGGTGTCGGTATATTTGAAGTCTTCCTCCATCAGGTCGGTGCCCCATGGGATCAGATCGCGGTCAAACCATCCGGTGCGCTCGTTCTCCTCTGGATCGGTGAAATATTTCCGCATGCCGGGATAAGTAGCTTCGATGTTATAGGTCAGTCTGAAAGCGTCGGCCGGACGGAAATTCACCCTACGTTTTTTGCGTTTGTAGGGCGGCAACATGAATATCACCTTAAATCCCGCGCTTTCCTTGCTCAGGTCGCTGTAAGTGGCGAAAACGCCTACGCTGACGTGCTTGAAATGTCGGAATGCCTCGGCTTCGACGCCATAGTCGTTGAAGAGATATCTCCCTCCGCGCAATGACAGCTGAGTGTTCCAGCGCCGCAGATAGAATTCCGGGCCGGCAAGAAACGTTATCTTTTCCATCGGACTCGCCTTCCATCCGTCAGCCATCGAGAGATAGCCCGTAAGGCCGATCTGTGCAACGGCGGCAAGCCACGGTTTGATAACGTACATGTTTTTTATGTCAAGTCCGTAGCTTTCGGCAGTGAATATGCCTCCCGACACTTTCATTTTCCATTTGTCACTTACGGCAAGCTGCTTGGATACAGATGCGACACGCGGACGCACGTGTCTGTAATAATCGCCATACTGGTTTACCACGGGTACATAAAGCTGTGCGGCAACCTCCCACCTGTGCCCGGGATACCATTTCACGCCGGGTGTAAGATTTATAAGCACATCATAGACGCGATTGTTGAAATAGACGTCGCGGTAATTGAAATCCACGCCCATGAATATGTCGATGCTGCCCGTCCGGTCATTTCCTTCCGCCATGCCCGAGAGCGCACACCACAAAAACAATATCAGGGACAGCGGTTTCTTCATCAGGTTATTATTCGCTTTCCATATGTGCTATGATACCCGGCAGTGTGCAGATAATATGGGGACAGTGACGAATCCAGGACCATAGGGTGCGGAATCAATGTCGATCCGCCCGAACATATGGATATCGGCAGCACAATGCTTAAGATTTGTGCTTGGATTTTTTCGTGCCGAAACCGTTGTCGTAGTTGTAACCGTAACCATATCCGTAACCATAACCGTAGCGGTAGGAGTGTGAGTAGCCATAACGACCCTTGTCGTTGCGTGTGCCGTTGAGGATGAATGCCATGTTGCGGTATTTTTTCTCTTCATACAGACGGTCGATCTCGGGGAGCATAGAGCGCTCGAGAAGGCCGGCGCGGATTATGAAGAATGTGCGGTCGACGTATCGGTCAATGATTTGTGCGTCGGCAACCACTTCAATCGGAGGACAGTCGATGACGATGTAGTCATATTCGGATTTCATCTTCTCGATGAGTTCGGCAAAACGGGGCGACTCGAGCAGTTCGGTGGGATTGGGAGGGTTGGAGACCACAGGAAGGAACGAGAGCGTGTCGCACATTTGATCCTTGACGATAAGCGATGATAAATCATTGTCGGCTCCGCTGAGATAATCGGCGAGGCCGGTTGACGGCGAACCGATGTATGACGACGTGGAACCATGGCGCATGTCGCCGTCGATTATAAGAACCTTGCGGCCTTTCAGCGCAATCGAAGTGGCAAGATTGACGGAAATGAACGATTTTCCGGATCCGGGATTGAAAGAGGTGAAGGCTATCACTTTGGAACCGTCGATGGCGTTGCACATAAACTCGACGTTTGTGCGGAGCACGCGGAAGGCTTCGTTGATTATGTCGCGTTTGCCTTCGCGAACCACAATGGTGTTTGCTTCGGAGTGGTCTTTTTTCTTGCCGCGGCGGCCGTCTTTGGAGTATTGCGGAATCTCGCCGAGGAACGGAGTGGAGAGATTTTCAACGTCTTTGCGTCCACGGAGTTTTGTGTTGCTTGTTGTGCGGACATATGTGACGCCAAACGGGATAGCCAACCCTATGATGAATGCCATGGCAAGGATGTTGCGACGGTTGGGCGTGGGTGGAACGCCTGAGAATCCGGGCTTATTAACGATGCGGGTATTATAGGCGGTAAACGCCTGTGAGAGTTCATTTTCCTCTCGTTTCTGAAGGAGGAATAGGTAAAGAGCCTCTTTAACTTTCTGTTGACGCTCGGTGGAAAGAAGGTTTTTGGCCTGAGTGGGATTGGACGCGATACGCGACATCGTTTTGGCCTCACTGCCACGGAGTGATTTCAACTGTGTGTCAAGAGCAATGATTTCGTTGTCGATAGAACTGATGACCGCCTGTCGTTGGGCATTGAGTTGCTCGTCAAGCTGAATGACAAGCGGATTCTTGTCTGATGATTTTATTACAAGCGAGTTGCGTTGAAGGAGTTTTTCATTGTATTCACTGATAAGAGAAAGAACGCTGTTGCTACGCAGGCCTGTGCTTGCCGGCAGCAATTTGTCGCGGTTGCCTTCGGCGGTAAGATAGGAGCGGATGTAGCGTGCCATGGAAAGCTGATTGCTCACATCGAGAATCTCTGCCTGTGTCTGCTGACTCTGGGTCATATACATTGATGCGGCGGCTTCTACATCGGGCACAAGGTTTTCGCTTTTGTAGGTCGAGATATCGGAATCGACGATGCCGAGTTCGCCTTCAATAACGCCAAGTCGTTCGTTGATGAAATTGGAGGTTGAAATTGCTATCTGGTTTTTGTCACGGATCCAGTTTTCGTTATAGATGCCAATAAGGGTATTAAGCACATCGTCGGCGCGTTGGGTCGACTGGTCGGATAGCGTGAGCTTCAGCACGGTGCCCTTTTCGTTGGACATAGTCACTGTAAGCCGCCCGGTATAGGAGTCGATCGAAGCACTGAGCGGTTTTTTGTCAACGATCAGTTTCACTTCTTCCCCGGCCTTATAGTTCGGTGTGGGTGATACGACTATCTTGCCAACGGGCGTGGCAATGGAGTCGTTGAAGTTTCCGGTGAAATCGGTCGATGACGATTCGTGGCCGGGCACGGCAAGATCGCTGATGGTTACTTTGCCATCTTTGTTTACTGACAGATCCATCGACAGGCTGCCCTCGTCGGGGAAGCCGGAGAGCGAGAGTTTGACAGGCAGATCAGAACCATAGGCCACGACATCATGGAATCTGCCGTTGCGATAATAATTGATGTCGAGTCCAAGGCGTTTCACCACTTCTTCCATAAGATCTTTAGCCATGAGATTTGTCATCTCGTTCTGGATGTTGGTGCTTGACTGGAAAAGGCCAAGAGATTCAAACTCTGAACTGCTGATCGATTGACCGTTCTGATCGTCTTTGATCAGGATTTCCGCCGAACGGCTATAGACGGTCGGCGTTCGCAACAAATAGATATAGGCGACTCCTACGCAAATAAACACGGACAACAATATCCATGGCCATTGGTGGATGGTAAGGAAAAATATGTCGGATAGGGGCACGGAGCCCGACTGATTTTGATGCTTTTTACTTGCTGTAAGCGTTTCTTTCACGTCAGCCATAATGTCGATTTATTGTTTCAGAGATGTAATAGGATAGTTGTTGTTAAAATGGCGGTTAAGCCGATAAATGCACTCCGGCAGGTGTTTTGGTCGTGTTTGATATCCGTTGCGGTTTTTGATACTGTTATCAGATCGGTCTGATGCGGATTATGATGTCGTCAGAGAGAAAGACAAAAGCCCGCGACTGGAATGCAAGCTCGTTTTTTGGGACGGTGGTCATGCGGCCGCCGGTCATCAATCATATAGTTTGCAACCGAGTTTATTCTCCCGTCTGTGAATGGCATGTGTCAGACATGTGTTGATTATGATCCAGAATGCGAGGTTGCTGAAGAACAACACAGTGATATTGACAGACGAGCTCAGGAAATAATTTATCAATATGAGCACTATCGATGATGCCACGATAGTTATCATCGCTTTGCGCTGGGAGAGGCCTGCTGCGAGCAATTTATGATGGATGTGGGTTTTGTCGGGGAGGAAAGGATTGCGGTGGGCGCGAAGACGATGGAGATACACACGGACGACATCAAATCCGGGAATCAGGAGCGGCGCAAACGCTATGATGGCAGGATTCTCACCGCTATGCGTCTGCGGTATGGAACAGGCCACTATGCTCATGACACTGAGGTATAGGCCGATGATCAATGCTCCGGTGTCGCCCATGAATATTTTACGATGTTTTCGGGCGTCGCCAAACACATTGAATGCGAAGAATGGCAGCAATGAGCCAAGCGTTGCCACAGCCAAAGCCGAATACGTGTAGAGCTCGTTTGACATGAACACGTAGACATAGAATCCGCAGGCAACGCCACTGAGGCCGGAAGCAAGTCCGTCGAGGCCGTCAATAAGGTTTATGGCATTGATGATGAAAATAATCAGCACAGCGGTGAGGAGGACAGAGATCACAAACGGCAGATTGTAGATTCCAAGAAACCCATGAAGATTTTCAATTCTCAGTCCTCCGATGATGAGCATTGCCGCAGAAATGGTCTGCATGGCGAATTTCGCTCTGTATTTGACGCCTACAAGATCATCGGCCATGCCCGTGAGATAAAGAAGCACTGTGGCACAGCCTATGAAGCAAAGCGGAAGAACGTGCTTGAACAATCGGTGGATGAGATCAGCATCGTTCGACATCAGGCCGATTCCCAAGAGAAGGAGCAGCGCAAACAATATGGCGGGAAAGAAAGCGATTCCTCCAAGACGGGGCACCTCACTGGTGTGAATTTTGCGCGGATCGGGTTTGTCAAACAGGTTTTTGCGGAACGCGATCAGCAGGATCTGCGGTATGATGAATCCTGTGATTGTGACAACACATATCAAAACCAGCGCATTAATGAAAATCCATTGCATCATAAGACTAAACATTGTTTTTAATGAGTTGGCAAAGATTTGAACCGAGAATGCGAGGCAACCGCAGACTTTGCATTGATCCGACTTGCGCCATACGGTGCAGATCGGTTCCCGCGAAGTCATACATGCCGCGATTCAGCAACTCCTTTGCTTTCTTCTGTGCCGGGATACCGTAATGACCCGACAGCGAAAGGATGTTGAGCTGAAATTTCACTCCGGCATCTTTCCAATCCCTGTATTGTGAAATTTTATTAACGTATGTGTATCTTTCCGGATGTGCCAGAAGCGGATGAAATCCGGCACTTTTGATTTTTTGAAATATGTCGTTGAGATTTAACGGAGCATTGAAATAAGACGTTTCGATAAGCAACATGTCCGATTTCTCACCGATCGGCAATAGATCCCTGTTTTTCAGCCGCTCATAAAACAACGCGTCAATCATGTTTTCCGATGCAAGATGCAACATGATTGGTCCGTGATAATTTGATTGAAGTTCGTCGAATCTTTCTTTCAGTAATTCAGTCGAATTGGGCATATCTTCCATTATATGTGGCGTAAGCCACACATTCTGAATGCCTATCCGCTCATATCGAGATAGGATTTCGAGCGATTCGCTCAGCGCCCCTACCCCATCATCGACTCCCGGAAGAATATGGGAGTGAAAATCGGTGAATCCTGAAAGATCAACCGGAAATGCGTGGCGGAAAAGCTTGCTGAATATGGACATGAGTGATTTCCAGTTAGACGAACTGTATGTAATCGGGATCCACCTCCACCGCCGAAACGATGAAGCCGGGAATCTCGACTAATATGCGACGTGCGCGCATCCCCCTGACCGAAAGCAGGCGCCCCTCGAACCCATCGAGGACTCCTCCGACGATCCTGATGCTCCTGCCCAACATCGATGGCGTGAGCTCGTCGGGCATGTAATATTTTGAATTATCACCACATGACGTCGCGCGTATGAAAATCTCCATATCGCGCTCCCTTACAGTGAGTGGCTCGCTGACGGGTTTCCCGATACAATACCGATACTGTATATTGGGATGCCTCATCACATGTGTATCCAGAATTTCCTTTGATTCGTGAACGAAAAGAAGATCCTGAATCACCGGCACATGCCTGCGCTGCCGTTTGCCTTTGACAGTCATAATCATATCCTTCATCGGGGTGAAAACTTCCAACCCCTCATTACGAAGGATATCATGCGCCATCACTTTGGCATTGCGACGGCTTAAATCGCGCAATGCGAACCACTTTTTCGGGGGGGGGGTACATATCGTATTTTGTGACATAATGGCAATTCTCCAAATCCTGCCCGGCTTTTTACGAAACTGAAAGCCAAGCAGTTGCCATATCAGGGTTAAAAGAACGTGTGTTTAGACCCTATCATTTTACACACTCGTTGGCATCGGCCCAACGTCTATTGGTTGTGAGCCTGAATGCCTTTACCTTAAGAACATTCTCTTCGTAACATAAAGAGAAATGTGATTGCAAAGATATGAAAAATTGCCGATACCGTCATAAAAAAACTTAATTTTTATGTCAGGCGCGATTTTTGTATGTGATTGTATGTGAATGCGACAATAAAAAAGCGACCTATAAGGGCAGCATATCTATAGTATTTAGAACAATATTTCCGGGGAAAAGATTAATTTGAGGCTAAGTGTTTTAATCGCGCCTACCCGGGAATGATCGTGTCGCATGCATTTTTATGCGTCATCTTTATGGCGATCCGAAAAAGTATGGAATTTGGAGATTACGAGCTCTCCGATTTTTATCGGGTAGCGTAGAAAATCAAGAATATAACCCGTTTTCAAATTATACTTCCTGAAGGCCTTATGATGGTCGGAAATGATGTTGCGATGGCTTCTCAGACCGTTTGTCGAAGCACCGCCAAGGCGCATTGTGACAAAATCTGTAGGCAAATATCGAGTTTTGATGCGATTGATATAAATAAGCCTCAGCAGGTGCTCAAAATCGGCCGCGACTCTAAATCCGGTGTCAAACGAGCCGTAGCGGTCATAGATCGACTTCTTGCAGTAAAACGACGGATGCGCGGGCTGATAACCCAAAAGCATCGTCCAGCGGTAGAAAAACCGTGAGGAATAATAGCGTACGCTTTTATTGAGGTCGGCGTCGGTTACGAAATGGATGTCGCCGAACACGGCGTCGACGCTTTCGTCGGTTGTGAAAGCTATGGCCACCTTGCTCAACACTCCGGCCGATGTGAAGAAATCATCAGAATTGAGAATGCCTATCACATCGCCCGATGCCATAGCTATGCCTTTGTTCATGGCGTCGTATATGCCATGGTCCGGTTCGCTGATCCACTTCAGTCGCCCCAGATAAAGAGGCTCGGCCTCTTTGATAATCTCGACAGTGTTGTCTTTCGAGCCACCGTCGACGATGATATGCTCCCAGTCGGGATAACTTTGCAGGAGGACGCTCCCGATAGTGTCACGAAGCGTGCCACCGCTATTGTAAGCTGCGGTGATAATTGAAATTTTCATCAGACATTAAATAAAATCAGATCCGTCAGAACCTGATGCCATATTCGGTTTTATCATTGAATTCATTGTTGATTCGTGACAAGACACGTTCCAAGGTGTCACAAATCGATTCTCCACTGTTATAAGTGGATGTGGTGGACTACGTGCCCGAATTAAAAATGCAAATGCGGGCCGAGTTTCGTCGAAATTCTGCTATTCACGGCATAGAAGAGTGCTGCTGTAACAATGGATAAGCTTACGAGGGCAATCGCAAGCATGAAGTCGCCCCCGACTGTTGGATAAAATGGGAAATGAATAAGGTAAACTTCATAAGATATTATTCCGCAAAAGATCAGAAACCCATTCCGGCGAATGAACGGCAAGATCGACACGATGCCAACAATACAGAGTGCAAATGCCATATTGTGCATCATCTGTATAAAAGAGTACAATGGTGAGCCTAAGTATTCACGGATCGCAGGCAATTGCTTAATCCCAAGGAAAAGGACTCCTATAAACGCGAAAACAGCCAGTTGAATCCACATACTGCGGAGGCTGAACGTTGTCAGCTTGTCCTTATAACATGATGCAAGCACACCTAATATGAAGGCCGGTGTCTGTTCTACTTCCAGTGATCCAAGGGTGATGAACATCAAGACACCCACAATAGCAAGAATCAACACTCTTTGACGAGGGAAAAAGAGCATGGTCATAAAGAAAGCAAGATACCATTTTAGCTGATATGCAACATACCAATACATTGTCTTCATGCCTGTGATTTCAAGAATGTAGCGAACAAGGTCAATATCATACTGTCTGAAAATCACGAGCAATGTAATGACGATAGCATATGGCAACAATACTCTTGTAATTTTCTTGCCCCAAAATTTATTCAGTCCCTTTGAATTATAGGACTCCGACAATCCATATCCCGAACACATCAGGAAAAGCGATACACCTAATGCCGGCAGTGGTGTAAAAACAACGGTGTGGAAAGTCCCGGAAATATGCCCTATAAGTATGAACAGGATAGCTATTCCCTTAATGCAATTGGTAGACTGAACGTCCAGTTTATACCCCCCCCCTCATGTGATCACCTATCTCTCTGATTTTGATAGGCTTATGACTTTTGATCCATGGATATCTGATATTGAGGAAAGAGAAGGCCGCCAGGGTGATGAATAAGATAAGGATTTGAACCATTGATGAAATTGATTATCGTTTACTTTTTAACACAGCAGGGTTTCCCTGATAAATAGTTGCTGCATCAAGTGACTTTGTTGCCACCGAACCAACTGCGAGCACCGCATCCTCACTTACAGTAACACCGGGACAAACAACCGATTTAGCACCTACCCATGCCCCGTCTTCAATCGTTATCGGCTTTACAATAAGATCGAAGGTAA
This sequence comes from uncultured Porphyromonadaceae bacterium, assembly GCA_905193485.1. Classification (GTDB taxonomy): domain Bacteria; phylum Bacteroidota; class Bacteroidia; order Bacteroidales; family Muribaculaceae; genus Paramuribaculum. Next base: position 11,566 of record CAJJOX010000034.1, read on the forward strand.
CGGAGCGGAAATTATGATTGCCGCAAAGCAACATAGCGCCTTGACTGATACAGCAATTATTGCCGATTTTTACATAGCCAAGATTATCTATCCACACATCCTCTCCTATCCAAGAATAATCTCCGATTTCAAGAAGCCAGGGATATTTGATATTAACTCCAGGTTTAATGACAACACCTTTCCCTATCTTTGCACCATAAAGACGTAAAATTTTTATTTTAAGAATATTTACCGGATTCCAATGATTTTTTATAAACAATAAATCAGTAAAATACCACAAAGCACGTTTTATTATATTCCCTCCAGGATTATACCAAGAGTTGTCATAAGTACTTAAATCAATATTCATACACAAAATTGGGTTTGTCAATTTCCTTATTTAACCATAGATATAAATTGTTCATTTTTTGTGCAACTTTGTTTGCGCTAAAGTTTTGAAGTATATATTCTCTCCCTCGCAGTCCCATTGCATGCCTTTCTTCATCCGATAGAGAATAGAGTTCATCAATGACTGCAGCAATCGATTCCGGAGAATTGTCGCGCCACCATCCGCAACGCTCCGAGTTAAGAGCCTCCCAGGGGGTTCCTAAAGATGCCATAACCGGTGTACCGACAATAAGTGCTTCCGGAATTATCATTCCGAAATTTTCCATGTCGCTTGGCACAAACAGAGCATCCATCGTTGCCAATCGCTTAAACTTGTCTTTACCATTGATAAATCCGAGGAAATGAGTTCGATCCGAAATACTGAGACGTTTTGCTTCGTTTCGTAGAAATTCTTCATAGTCATCATCTCCTTTTCCCATTATGTAGACATTGACGTTTTCGTGTGATGACAATGACACCCCATAAAGAAGGTTTTCAACCTTCTTTATGGGGTGTAGCCTTCCGAGAAAGGCTACACCCCATAATGGTGAAGCCTTTTTTCGCCGCGATGAAAACAGGCCCTCGGTATAGTCAGGTACGGCCACGGGGTTGCCGATTACGGCAATAGGTCCCTTATATCCAAGAAGACGCAGATTTTCCATTTCCTTGTCACACGTCGCATGGATGCAAGAGGCTTCGCGTATATCTCTTCCAAACCATAATTTCTCTAACAGCCGTTTTTTCCATGAACTACGAGCCAATGCTTCCGGATAGAGCATTCCATGAGGTGTAATCAAATAGGGTTTTCCTTTCTGTCGGGCATGGATACAAGTTTCATGCACTATAAATTGCCAGAGCCCATTGGCATGATATATGTCGTAATTATTGGCATCTAACCATTTTACAAAATTTCTAGAGTAATTAACAGGGCCTATACCATCGTTTTTATATTGTATATTCCATTTCTCACCGTCCCCAAGAAGTCTGTCAGAATTGTTTTTTAGCGAAGGTGAGATTATATCTACGGATATATTTAATAAGTTTAGAAATTTAACGAGGTCATATGTACATGTGGCAATACCTCCGAATTTCGCCCCCATCCCTTCAATTGTATGTAATATTTTCATAAAACTTATTATTGTATTGTTAAATTTTATGTTATCTCTTGCCTAAGAATATATCTTTAAAGTGGTTGTTCTTAGAAAGATATAGATGAATGATAGTATCTATAAATAAAGAAATGATTATTTACAGGATAATTCGAAAATGCGCGCTTATTTTGCGCGTGAAATATAAATCTTCGTTCGGCGGCCGCGGCGTGAAAACTTGGCTTGAGCACTATAAGGGTTCTCTGGGCGAGAGTGTCAGGCGGCGGTATTCGACTGTATTGGGTTCCTCTTCGGCGACATGCCGAAGAGATATTTGGCCAGTATCGGACTTGTCCTGAGAAATGCGCTTATAGCCAATGAGCAACCGGTTATGACCAAAGTCAATGTCGCCACAACTAAAAATTCGAGAGTATAGTTTCGTCCATCAGAGAAATACTCGCCTATTATCGGCAGTGACGGCAAAAAGAAATAATGGATCATATATAGATCCAGTGTTCTTCGTCCTATAAATACAGCACACTTTTGCAACTTACCACTTTTGTTCCAATAATCTGCATTGTTTCGGAAGAGAGCGAATATGGTGACGGACAGAGTCATGCCGTCTATAAGGCGCACCACCTCCCAGGCAAATCCGGTCACAGGTAATCTTGCCGATCCATATATTAGAAGCAGATTTGCCAACGGGATTATGACAATCAGAGTCAACAGCAACTTGTTTGATATAAACCGCACAAACATGTCATTGTATTTTTTACAGAACAATCCTAAAAGGAATGCACCGAAATAATTTCCAAGTTGATAAAGGCAAAGATTACTTGAAAATCTGATTGAGGTCATCTTGAAACTGAAAACGAACATGAACAGGCATATGCAGATCAAGAGTATGTCTTCCGTAATAGGTTTGCACCGCCTCATCAAAAAAGAAACACTGAAATATATGAAAAACAATTCAAACAGAACCTCTGTAAACCAGAAACCGGCAGGAAATCCCCACGGATAAATTTGGATATACACCAATATTGACCAGAACACCATAGTCGGCACCAAGAGCATGATTGCCTTGTTTAGAATCTCTTTTCCGTAAAGAGAAGCAGACCATTGACGTTTTTTATAAGCAAGATAGCCGCTAATGAAAAAGAACATGTGCACCATGACCGCATTGAAGAAAGTTCCTATTGGAGAAGATTCAGGCGACAATTTAAAACTGAAAAGACGCACATGACAGTAGATGACCATCAGCATCGACAATCCCCTCAGCACGTCAAGGTAATATATTCTCCCCCCCCCGTTATCAGGCTCACTTCTTTCATGATTTCCAATTTATTAGTTATTAGAAACTTCCTTTAAAATGATGATTTCAGTCAATCCAAGGAACCTTTGGTTGATTTCCGTTGAGTGTTTCAACAAAATAATCTGCCGCCATTTGTCCACTTATATGATTGTTTAGTAGATGACAAAAATTAATTTTTGTCAGT
>CAJJOX010000035.1 GCA_905193485.1 uncultured Porphyromonadaceae bacterium
GGCATTTTTGGCGGAGAGCTTTTCGTGAAAGGTGATGAGGTGATATTCAGCGAAGTGTCTCCTCGTCCGCACGACACGGGCATGGTGACGATGATTTCACAGGATCTGAGCGAGTTCGGACTGCATGCCCGCGCATTGCTTGGTCTGCCTGTCCCCGCCATCAGATTTTACGGGCCGTCGGCTTCACGTGCTATTGTGGTAGAGGGTGACACCGATAAAATCGAGATGGACAATCTTGAGACTGTTCTTGAGGAACCCGGTGTTCAGATTCGCATTTTCGGAAAGCCTGAGATCAAAGGCCACCGACGTATGGGAGTGATTTTGGCCACCGACGAAACTGGCGAAGCTGCTCTCGCCAAAGCCGAACGCGCCTACGCAAAACTGAAAGTCAACGTTCTCCCCCGCTGATTTCCCCGTCATCCAAAGGCGCAGCATATCCGCATATTTAATATTGCAATATCAAACGCACTTCAACTTTTATGCACACCTCGCACTTCTGCACACTCTCAATCGTGCAAGAAAGCAAGGTGTGCATGTCGGTATTCCGTGCTGCATATCATCCCGATACGCTGAAAATGCCTCCCAAAGAGGGTATATAAGGACATCTATGCCGCAAGGAGATGGCGAAATATGCTCTGAAACGTGGTACCGTAGTACCGAGGCACGCCACATCGGGCAGCACGAATATTACTGCGACTGTTTGGTTAAGTAGAAAGGCCTTGAAGAAGACATCGGCAATCGGCCCTTTGAAAAAAGGAAGCTCGACAGAGAGAAAAAATCTTTGTATCGTAAGGTCGAGAAACTTGAGTGTCGGACAACCGCCCTCGACATCCGGAAAGGCTCACGCAGATCAACGAGGAAAAGCGGCAGCATAACAACGATCTCTACTCCGAAAACTCCCGGTTGGCCGAGGCTGATTCTTCTCTTGCCGCCGAGAACAAATCACTTGGCTATACCTATGCCGGGATCATAGATGGGAGCGAATGAATCTATGGGTGAGCTGAACTGTCAGTATCGTTGTCGTTCCATATCCGATGACTTTTATCCATCCATTATAACCAGGGTCGGTAGAAACAGTTTCGCCGTTTGAAAGACTTTTTTCTGATGTCTGAGATTTGCGCGGCCGTCGGAAATTTAAGTTCTTAAATAAACGGTTAAAATGCTAAAATGCAGAGCACAAACAAAATTATCCGCTATATTATGGGTTATTCAAACCGATATTCTGCGGAGCGAACAAATGTGTGGATGGATAGCTACAAAACTTTGCTCAATCGCGTTGACATGAGATCAGGCGAAGAGGTGGCGGAAGGCTTCTTCGACTTTGGACACTTCGTTGATGGTGATGGAGAAGCGGGAGGTGTCGATTCCTTTAAGGTTGTTGGCCGGGATTATGATAGATGTCATGCCGAGTTTTTCGGCTTCGGAGATGCGTTGCTCGATTCGTGTCACCTGACGTATTTCGCCTGACAGCCCTACTTCGCCGCAGATGCATGTGCCGGCGGGAATGGCCATGTCGACGTTTGACGAGAGAATGGCGCATATCACGGGGAGATCGAGGGCGGTGTCGTTGACTTTAAGACCTCCGGCTATGTTGAGAAACACATCTTTTTGAACCAGTTTGAATCCGACTCGTTTTTCAAGAACCGCAAGCAGCATGTTCATGCGCTTTGAATCGAAACCTGTGACGGTGCGTTGGGGTGTGCCGTAGGCGGCAGTGCTGACGAGGGCCTGGGTCTCAATCAGGAAGGGGCGTACACCTTCAAGTGTCATTCCTATGGCGCGACCGGATAGCTCCTCGTCGGCGTTGTGCGTCAGGAGCATTTCAGATGGATTGGTCACTTCTCGCAGACCTTTTTGTCCCATTTCGTAGATGCCAAGTTCGTTTGTGCTTCCGAAGCGGTTTTTGATCGAGCGCAGGATCCGATACATATAGTGACGGTCGCCTTCAAACTGAAGCACAGCGTCGACTATGTGCTCAAGCACTTTCGGCCCGGCGATGCTGCCTTCTTTGTTGATGTGTCCGATAAGGATTACGGGCACGCCCGTTTCCTTGGCGTATTTGAGCAGGCGCGCCGAGCATTCACGCACTTGACTGACGCTGCCGGCCGAGGATTCGATATCATCGGATGCGATTGTCTGGATAGAGTCTACGACTACAAGTTCGGGGGTCGTTTCCTCGATGCTGCTCATGATGTCTTCAAGAGAGGTTTCACATGCAATGAGCACGTTGTCACACACACGGCCTATGCGATCGGCCCGCATTTTGAGCTGAGTAGCGCTTTCCTCGCCTGATATGTAAAGGATTTTGCGGGACCGAATCGAAAGAATATTCTGCAAAACGAGAGTCGATTTGCCTATGCCGGGTTCTCCGCCTATAAGCACGAGGGATCCGGCCACAAGACCGCCACCGAGCACGCGGTTGAGCTCCTTGCTTGGCATTTTTATGCGGGGATCGTCGGTGACTTCAATTTCGGATATTTTCTGAGGCCGGCTGTGTTTTTTAGAAGAGAGTGTGACGCTTTTAGACGATCTCACGCTTATTTTTTCTTCAACCATGGTGTTCCAGGCTCCGCATGCGGGGCAGCGTCCCTGCCATTTTGGCGAGTCGGCTCCGCATTGTGTGCAGAACCACATTGATTTTATTTTTGCCATATGTGAAGAGGTGGTGTTTTGGGTTATCGGTTTTTTTGACGACGGAACTCGGAAAGTGTGACGGCTGTGGCTATTGCGACATTGAGGGATTCGGATGTCGGTTGTCCGGCAGGGTATGAGGGAATAGACAGACGTCGGTCGATCAGCTCCCCTATCTGTCGAGATATGCCGTTGCCTTCATTGCCCATCACTATAATTCCATTTATCGGAAGAGATGTCTGATAGATATTGTTCCCGTCGAGAAATGTGCCGAAAATCTCAACGGCTTTATTTTTTTTTAGCCTGGTCAAGGTTTCGGCAAGATCGCAATAATGCAAGGTGACACGGGATATGGCTCCCATGGTGGCCTGCACGACTTTCGGGTTATAGACGTCGGCCGTGTTGGCGCTGCATAAAATGTTGCGGACGCCAAACCAATCAGCCGTGCGGATTATGGTCCCGAGGTTGCCGGGATCCTGAATGCAATCAAGAGCAAGGCATAGCCGGGATGCAAAAATGTCGATATCGAGTTTATGTATCGGGATTTCATAGACGGCTATGACATCCGGAGCCGTGGATAGCGACGACATACGCTCCATATCACGCGGGGTGGCTTTGACAATGATATCCGCCGGGTGAATGGAGCCGTGAGACGAAAGCCATTTGTCGGTGGCCAGCAGATAGCGGCATCGGAAATGACCGATAGTGTCGAGAACGCATTTAGTGCCTTCGGCTTTGAATAGTCCGTTGGATTTCCGGTGCTTTGCTTCGCTTAGTGATGCGGTGATTTTTCGCAGATTGTTTGTCAGCTCCGAGATCATGTGACTGAGAGGTTAGATCAGTTTTAATACAAAGGTAGTGAAAAATCACGGTTTTCAACATATGTTGAGAGTCAATGTCACAAATCAATGTAAATTTGCGTCTAATAAATGATAAATGACGTAAGACATGAGAAAAATAGTCGCATTTATATCAGCATCGGCATGTGCGGTCGGATGTTATGCCCAGCCAGATGCGGTTGATTCGGTTCCGGTTCAGGAACTTCAGGAAATCGTGATCGAAGCTCCGAAAGTGATACGCAAATCAGATATGGATGTCTATCATCCGTCAAAAAGTGCTGTTGACAATTCCAAGACGGGCATGCAGCTTATCCGTAATTTAATGATACCGACTCTTTCGGTCAATGACGCTCTCGGGTCTGTCACCGCCACGGGACAGACTGTACAGATACGTATCAACGGGCGTCAGGCCTCAATCGATCAAGTGCGTGCGTTGCTGCCGGAAACCGTCAAGCGGGTGGAGTGGATCGACAATCCCGGACTCCGTTATGGCGGAGCCAATTATGTGCTGAATATCATAGTCGCCAATCCAACACTCGGCGGCTCCCTGCAGTTGTATGCAAGGCCGGCACTGAATAGTGCCTGGGGATTCTATATGGCCGATGCAAAATTAAACTTCGGACGCTCGCAGTTTGAAATCGGCACTAATTATAAACTGACGAACAAAATCAAGTCGCATCGCGATTATACCGAAACGTTCACCTATCCCGACGGACATAGTCTGACGAGAAACGAAATATCCCGCGGGGGACTGATGGATAATTCGATGGGTAATCTCTGGACGTCATATAATTATATCAAGCCTGATACAACTGTATTCGTAGCGGAATTTATGATGCACCGTGGTTTTACGGACAGATTCGTGTATAACGGTCTTTTAACGATGAGCGACGGCTCCGAAGATATATTGCTTAGCGACGCACACGGTAACAAAGGCACCACGCCGTCACTTTCGTTGTATCTGGAACAACATTTAGGGCGCAAACAGATGCTTGTGGTAGATTTCAGTTCGTCGTTTTATTTCGGACGCACGTTTTCGGATTATATCGAGCAGCAGCCCTCGGCAACGACATATATTACAGATATACACACAAATATCAAGGATCGTAACCAGGCATACGCCATCGAGGCCGATTATATAAAAAACTGGCGTAACGCACGGTTCACAGCCGGTGTGTCATATTCGGCAAACCGGAATCGTTCGCAGTATGAGAATCTTGGGGACGAGATATTCCATCAGCGACAAGACCGGGTGTATTTTTTTGCCGAGTATTTCCGACGTTTCGGCAACTGGTCGGCAACCGCAGGCATGGGGGCGCAATATACCGATTTTCTTTTCAGGGAGTCGGACCGAGGCAATCATTCGTGGAGCGCGCGTCCGCAGGCTACACTCACATTCTCCCCTAACCAGAACCATAATTTCAGGCTGAACTTTACATCCTGGCAGTCGGCTCCTTCATTGGCGGAAACCAATGTCGTGCCGCAGCAGCTTGACGGCTTCCAGTGGCGTGTGGGCAATCAGAATCTCAAAACGGCCAATTCATATATGCTTACGTTTCGTTACGGTTTCAACATGCCTCGAATAAGCGGAACGTTCGGCATACGTGCATTCACGTCGCCCAATGCCATTACACCGCTGATTGAGTGGAACGACGAGCGTCTGATCACAACCTATGAAAATAGCCGCGGACTCAAAAATCTGTCATTTTTCGTTGCCCCGCAAGTAGAAGTGATACCCGGCTGGCTTACTTTAAGCGGTTATGTCCAATATCGCATGGAGCGAATGAAAGGCACCGGTTATGCAATTGATCATAACGGGTGGAGCGGAAACGCATCAGTCCAGGTTTCCCATTGGGGCTTTGTGCTCAGTGCCGAGTATCAGTACGCCCAACGCGATCTGTGGGGCGAAAAAATAAGCTGGGGTGAGGATATAAATGTCATAAATCTGGACTATAATCTGAACAACTGGCAATTCGGAGCCGGGATCATTATGCCGTTTGGGAAATATGATCAAGGGTCAAAGTCACTTAGCAAATGGAACCGGAATGAGCAGCACATGCGACTGAATATGTGTATGCCTTTTGTCACGGTGGCGTGGAATCTGCAATGGGGCAGACAAAAGGGAGGTGTGCATAAGCTCATTGACAATGATGCCAACACCGACCGCTCAACGGCCGGAGGTCGCTAATGTCAGATTTTCATGCTTAGACAGCACCGCCTGGGTGACGGGTGCGATGTCACTGCCATGTTATGAATAATCAGGCGGGTTGAACCGTTTTCCCTGAAAGGAGCCTATTCTCTGTATTGTGTGGGATTCAGTCCAAGAGTGCGTTGAACATATCTGCTGAAATATGCCGGAGATGAAAACTTGAACATATCAGAAATCTGGACAAACGTCAAAGTCTTATCACGGAGCAATCGGGCAATATCGAGTGATGTATAGCGGTTTATCCAATAGTTCGCCGGATAACCGCTGACTTTTTTCGACACTTCCGATAGGTATTTTGGAGTCACGCATAATGCGTCCGCGTAATAGGCGACTTCACGATTGTTGCGATAATCACCGTTTTCAAGCATATTAAGAAAACGATTCATCAACAAGGTGTTTTGTGTAGATACGGCAGACTCCTTGTATATGACCGAATGGAAATCAAAGAAATCAAGAATGGCTGACTGGACGGCGTTTCTCAGCAGTTCGCTATAGAAAGTGTGGCCAGTCTGTGTGAGGCGGTATTCTATCCAACGGAAATCACGCTCGCACACAAAACGCTGTCCGGCATCAAGATTCATGACAGGATTCAAGAACAGGGATAGCTGTCCTTTTATCCCATAATTGGTCTGCGGCGTGCATAACTCTATGAATGAAGATGTGGCATACAAGACTTTGACTTCGAAATCGTCAGACGGTTTTATTTTTCCTACCAGTTTCCCTTTTCTGACTATCATGAGATCGCCCTCGTTCAACTCAAACTCGTTGCCGTTGAATGTGAAAGAACAATGCCCGGCAAAGCATATCGCATGAGCGAGGTAGTCACTGTAGGCCTCGGAGCCGAGTCCGTCAAGTGAATGTTCGATGATCAGATCTTTTATTTTATCCATTCAACCACAATATCGCTTTGTGAAATCACTAATTACTAAGGATATAACGTCATTATCGCGTCGTTATTGCGTTTCAGGTTCATAACGGCCTTGTCCAATGATTCCGTCGGCTCAATGATGTTGTAACCGTTCCAGAAATCGGCATCCCAATAATCAGCAACTTTATCATAGAAAATATCATTGTTGCCGAAGGCGAGTTTACGGGATATGCCCTCTTCCGGATTATCTATCCTGTCAACCATCACCAATTCAGCGTAGGTGGTATATCCTGATGAGAACAATCGCCGTTTCCAGTCGCATTTGAAGCGTGTCTTGACTTTTATATAATTGAGATATGATATTCCGTCGGTCAACCGGTAGGTTACGGTAAAAGCTATCTCCTGCGGTTTGAAGTGAAGCCCGCGGGGCTTTTTGCGAAGAATGGCATCAGTCGCTTTGCGCTTGTCGGACATATCCAGTTGACATTCGGCCTTGCTGAACGACAGAGTTTCCTGATCGATGTACAGCAGTCCACGATACAAGGCATATTCAAGTTTTACTTTCGGCGAAAAGCGTATCACATATTGCATACGGTCGTCTATACTAACCGGTTTCTCCATGGAGAAATCGTAAAACGCCAGATCATCATATCCGAAAAGGAAGTCGCTGTTTTTCACGAAATCTATTATAACGGGAAGAGTCGGGCCTCCTACAATTTTGACGGAGAGAGTGTCGCGGCTGTTCTGACTTATAAGTCTGCGCCCTTTCTTTATCTGTACCCGTTCTCCGTTATTCACCCGACGGGCATATGGAGTCTTGAATACATTGACGACGGCTTCGGAAACAGCTATATACCGTTTCCCTTTCTGCACGGTTTCGCGGTAGAAAGCAGTGAACAAGTTGCTGTCGGGTGAATAGTTTGTCGGAATTTTTTTGAGAGCCTCGGCTACAATCTGGTCAGATCTGCCGCCTCTGACGATAACCTCCTTGAGCATCCTGACCGATGGAGACATCAAAATGGTTATGTCGCTGCCATCCCCGGTGAATTCCTGCAAAGACAAAGTGTTGCTGAAATATCCAAGTTGTTCGGCTTTGATTTTCCCTTTTGATCGATCAAAAGGAATCGTCAGTGAAAACGAACCGTCGGCATTGCTCACGGTACCGATATGCGAATTCACAACCGATATGCTGACATTCTCCAGTGCCTTTTTTGAATCCTTGTCTTTCACTATACCCCTAATTGTTACAAAAGAAGTATCCGTCGGCTCTTGTGCGACGGATAAACCTGCTGCAATGCAATACAATAGCAATATTGATATAAATCTTGCCATATACTATGCCTAAAATATCAACATCGCAAAATTACTCAAATCTCCGGATAGCCGGCTTGCCGTTTTTTCGGTCTTTGATGCAAAAAATACCATTATGCGTAAGAAGGCTATTAAAGGCCGAAATTCTCATAAGCATGCTTTATCAGATAAATCCCAATTTAACAAACACACACAATGATACGTAGAGAACACTATTGATATTGGTACTCTGCCTTTCATTGACCGGAGGCATGGCACAGTGATCTCAATGGTGTCAAGGCCTCTCGAATGTGAGCGATCATTCATGATCTGTATCCGGCAGGATATATCATAAACGGTCGAAAACAGATGATAGAATAATAATCAAGTCGCATTATTCGGCTCGACGATTTAACGGGGGTACGAATTTCATCGCCCCTGTTTTCGTAAAGTGAGCAAACGGATAAATTGGAAAGATAAGCCGTATTTATCGTAACAATGGCTTGTGAATATGTCGGTAATTTTGCATCAGAAAATAAACTAAACAGATTATGATATGAAGAAATGCCGTTCGTTATTTTTTCTTTTCTCGGTGGCATTGACTATGATGTCATGTGGCATTGATGAGCCTGAGAATCTGAATGAACCGGATACAGAAGAACCCTCTGAACCCGGTGCTTCCTCTGAACTTTTTGGCGGGAGCAAAATACTTATCGCCTATTTTTCATGGGGAGGCACAACTGAACAGATGGCTAAAATCATAGCCGAACAAACCGAAGGCACTCTATTTGAAATTGAGCCGGCTGTACCTTACCCTACAGAATATACATCCTGCACAGAGGTGGCATTGCAAGAACGGGATAATAATGTGCGTCCGGCAATAAAAGACCGGGTGCAGAACTGGGGTGATTATGATATCGTATTTATAGGCTGCCCCGTATGGTGGTGGACAACGCCTATGATTATCCACACTTTCTGCGAGAGTTACGATTTCAAAGGCAAGACTGTCGTGCCGTTCTGCACCTATGCCGCAACTTATCGCGATGAAACGCTTGCAGAGATTGTGAACAGTACGCCCGATGCCGCCCACCTTACGGGCGAAGGTCTGACAAGCGGACGTATCAACCGTTCCACGATACAGACATGGATTGACCTTATCAACGAGGAGTGGAACAACAATTCATCCGGTTCCGGCGATACCGTGATGACAGGAAAAGTCAATCTCTGGGAGAAAGGCAATATCCCTACAGTCACCCACAATGTGAGCAATTCCGACGGCCCGAATTTTATCCCCAATCTCGAAGTGTACACTGTTCCCGACGATGTTGAGCCCAAAGGGGCCGTTATGATCTGTCCGGGTGGTGCTTTCATGTTCCGCAGTATGCAGAATGAGGGTTATGATATTGCCGATATGCTCACATCAATGGGCTACCAGTGTTTTGTTGTCAATTACCGTATCAATCCCTATACCATGCAGGAGAGCGCAACCGACCTGCAACGCGGCATCCGGTATGTGAAGGCCCACGCCACGGAATACAGAATCAAGCCGGATAATATCGCTCTTGTGGGGTTCTCGGCCGGAGGGATCCTTAACGGTGAGGTTCTGCTGAACTGGCGGGATCTTACAACCGGGACTGCGCTTGACAGCTCTTATCGTCCCGACGATCTCGACAAAGTGCCAGTATCGGCATGTGCCGTGGGTATGATTTATTCTTTTTACGGAAGGCTGAGCGTTTCGATGAACAATGTCGAGACCCTCCGAAATGCAGATCTTCCTCCTGCTTTCTACTGTTGGGGTACAAGAGACGGTTTTGCCGGTCAGTTCACACAAAACGCAAACGCAGTCGAGCAAGCCGGTTGCCGTGTGGAACGCAAGATACTCCAGAACTATCCGCACGGATATGGAACAGGTGGCAATTTCGACGTATGGGGACGTGATTTTGATCGGTTCCTGACATCAATAATGTATGAAAACTCTGCTGTCAACGATGTCATGACTGATATGGCGGATGAATCAGGTAATTAAATACGGTTCGACCTTAACGGACGTCAGGTTGCTAAAACATCGGCCGATACCGGATTTTATATAGTGAAGAATGCAAACAGTGTCAAAAAGATACTAAAACGATAATTATGGAATACAGAACTTTAGGATTAACCGGCCTGCGTGTTTCGGCCGTTGGCCTCGGCTGTATGGGTATGAGCCATGGATATGGGCATCCCTCGGATAAAAGAGAAATGAAGCGGCTGCTTTCCGATGCTGTCGATATGGGTTATACAATGTTCGACACCGCAGAAATTTATGGTACGCCCGATGACCCTCATGCCAATGAAGAGCTGTTGGGAGAAGCGTTGCAACCGTATCGCGACCGGATAATACTGGCTACGAAATTCGGACTGACATTTGATGATCCATATGGTGACGGCCCCCATCCGCTTATTCCCGATTCCCGGCCGGAAGCCATACGCCGCGCTGTGGAAGGCTCATTGCGCCGACTGCGCACCGACCACATAGACCTGTACTATCAGCACCGGATTGATCCTGCCGTAGAGCCGGAAACAGTTGCAGAGGTAATGGCAGACCTTATACGCGAGGGAAAAATTCTACACTGGGGTATTTCAGAAGCGGATGAAGAATATCTGCGTCGCGCTCATGCCGTCTGCCGTGTCACTGCCGTGCAAAACCGTTATTCAATGATGGCACGGTGGTATGAGTCGCTTTTCCCAACGCTTGAAGAACTCGGCATCGGCTTCGTCGCATTCTCGCCACTGGCCAACGGACTGCTGACTACCAATTATGACGCCTCGTCAAAGTTCGACCCGAAATCGGACTATCGTGCCGCCATGCCGCAGTTCCGCAAGGAGAGTTTCGAGCATAACCGCGAGCTTTTCGACTTCATCCTCCATCTCGCCGACTTACACCACGCCACACCATCACAAATCTCTCTTGCATGGATGCTTGGCAAGAAACCGTGGATTGTACCGATTCCCGGCACACGACATCTCGCACGTCTTAAAGAAAATGCCGGTGCCTCCGATGTCAGACTGTCTCAGAAAGAAATTGAAAAGATCGACCGCACTCTCGATACTATGCCCATGAGCGAAGTCTTTGGCGGTTCAAAAATACTTGAACACAGCAAATAATCCCCATATGAAATCAATTAACCGAATATTCATTCTTGCCGTCGTTACGGCGTTTCTGCCATTCCAGATGAAAGCGGAAGACAAGATTATCAACGGGATACCGTATGTCACGCTTAACAACGGGAAGCAGATGCCCCGCTTCGGTATAGGCACATTCAATGTCCCCGGCGACTCGGTGGCTGCCGAAGCCGTGACCTTCGCACTGAAAAACGGTTATCGCCATATAGATACGGCTCATGCATATCGTGTCGAGCGTGGTGTCGGTCAGGCCATAAAGGAAAGCGGTGTCCCCCGTGAAGAAATATGGGTGACGAGTAAACTGTGGCCCAGTGAATACAGTGACGCCGATGCCGCTATCGACCGTATGCTTGAGCGTCTTGGGCTTGATTATATCGATCTCCTCTATGTGCATCAGCCGATGGGCGACTGGCGCAGCGCATGGAGAGCAATGGAGCAGGCAGTCGCCGATGGGAGGGTGCGGACGCTTGGCATAAGCAATTTCGATGCGGCGGACTCACTCTATACGGCAGCCATTGAATGGGCCAAAATCAAACCGGCAGTGATGCAGATTGAGTGCCATCCGTATGCGCAGAGAAAAGCGTGGACAGAGAAGCTTGCCGGCGATTCCATCATTCTTGAAGCATGGTTTCCTCTCGGCGGGGCGATGAGCAACGGCGCTCTGTTTAAAGATCCAGTACTTAGGCAAATTGCCGACGGACACGGCAAGACACCGGCGCAGATAATTCTACGCTGGCACATTCAGGAAGGCCATTCCGCTATTCCGGGAGCAACTGATCATGATTACATTACTGAAAATATTGATATTTTCGATTTTGAACTTAGCCCCAAAGAGATGGCTCAGATTCGTGGAATTGACAAGGAACAGCGTTTCTTCAATATGGATTACAGACAGGCAGAGCAGTTTATGCTCAACTGGAAAATGGATGATTGAAAAATTATGAAACCGAAAGTAATATGTCATATAATGAGTTCGGTTGACGGTCGGCTTTTGCCCGGTCGCTGGACTCCGCCGTTTGACGGAACAGATTCCGGCAAACTGTTCAAAGAATATGCCGCAATCGGCAAGGAACTGAAAACTGACGCATGGATGTTCGGGACGGCCACTACAAAGGAGGCGTTCCTTTACAAGTTCATGCCAAAAAGCAATGAACATCCCCAATCAGGCACAATACACGTAGGCAACCGCAATTCATCAAGGTTGTTTGTTACCGTGGATCCGGAGGCCGACATATTCTATACGTCCGATAGATTGCGTGGCGACAACATTGTCACCATTCTGGGAACCAATGCAACGAAGGATTATCTGGAAATGCTTCAGGGAAAGGGAATATCTTACATAGTGCTGGCCGATGCAACCAATCTTTACGAGGCGATGGATATCCTTAGCGACACGTTCAACATAGACTCGATATCACTTCAGGGCGGAGGCATAATAAACGGAGTCATGCTTGCCGATGGCTTGATCGATGAGTTGAGTCTTGTCATTTATCCGGGCATTGACGGGCTTGCTTCATCTCCGTCTATTTTTGAGTATCTCGGAGCGCCGGACGCACTTCCGGCATCCGGACAATCATTGGAACTGCTTTCTTGTGAAACACGCAGGAACGGTATAGTATGGCTTCGATATGGCTTTCACCGGAATTAATGTCAAATGAGGTTTCGGCTTATGATAATGGCGGTATCTGTTTCCATTTTTACGGTTTTTGCCTCTTGCTCTTCAACACCGGTCAGTCATAGATTGTTGGATGAAGTGCGACACGGACATGATAGCGTTCAGGTCGGCACACATGATACAATTATGGAAGAATACAAGCATTTGACAATAGACAACACTGTTTCCGATGTGATCAACACTCCGGCATTCAAAGGATTCGGACAATATGTCCTCCCGTCGGAATGGCATTATGACCCGGATATGAAGTTGAAGTACATACCTTCGCTTCTTCCATACCATAATTATGTTGATGCAAACCGCTCTGCCGGTTATATCAATATGATGATTGATATGAGAAAACGAGGCGAAAAATTGTTTTATCCGATCGGTCGTAAAGATGCAGGTCTGTTCTTTTTCCCCGGTAAGCCGGATGCTCCTTTTGCCGTAATATGTCCCGGCGGCGGTTTTTCCTATGTCGGTTCTATACATGAAGGCTTTCCCCTTGCCATTGAACTGAGTAAAAAAGGCTATAACGCGTTTGTGATTCAATATAGTGTGGCTTATGGAGCCCAAGGTGCCGTAGAAGATCTCGCCGCAGGGATTGACTATATATTCAGGCACGCTTTAGAATTGAAGGTTTCCACAAGGGATTATTCCGTGTGGGGCGGATCAGCGGGTGCGCGAATGGCTGCATATATCGGTTCTTACACACCGGCGGCTTTTGGCAATTTTGTAAATGCACGTCCAGCCACAGTAGTGATGGGATACACGGGACATTCCGAATATACACGACTTGACCCTCCGACATATGTCGTAATCGGAGCAAACGATGGAATTGCAAGTCCCGCAATAATGCGTCGCCGGGTGGAAGCGTTGAAAGCCATTGGTATCGACTCCGAATTTCATCTGTTTCCGAATCTGCGCCACGGATTCGGTCTTGGCACAGGCACAAGTGCAGACCGCTGGATTGACGGAGCGGTGAGACTCTGGGAAAAACATATGAATACTTCTGATAAAATAAATATACCAATCAAAGAATATGAAAATTAACAACCATATAGTCGGTGCGGTCTGCGCAATATTTTGTTCTTTGGCAGCGCCGGCTCAAAAACAAATGATATGAATAACAAACCCATTTTTGAAGATGTAGCCGTAGAGGATGTCCTCTCCTTTAAGGGCAATCCTTACGGCCTTGTGTATGACAACGCCATCATGGCCAACGAGCCGGGCAAAGTCAATATCCACCCGATTGCATACGATCTGAACGGTCTACGCATCGCCGCGAATGTCTATACGCCGGCTGATTATGATCCGGCAAAGAAATACCCCGCACTTGTAGTCGCTCATCCTAACGGAGGCACAAAGGAACAGGTGGCAGGAAACTATGCACAGATAATGGCCGGCAAGGGTTATATTACGCTTGCTTTTGATGCAGCATATCAGGGCGCAAGCGGCGGCGAACCGCGTCAGACCGACAAGCCGGCAAATCGAGTGGAGGACATACACCGCGCTGCCGACATTCTCGTCACTTATCCCGGTGTTGATCCTGAACGGATGGGTATTCTCGGCATTTGCGGCGGAGGAGGATACACCGCAAAAGCAGTCCAGACCGACAAGCGCTTCAAGGCTGTTGCCACTCTGAGCCTTT
>CAJJOX010000036.1 GCA_905193485.1 uncultured Porphyromonadaceae bacterium
GTGATCCAAACCGCCGAAACCGATGTCGTAAGCGGCGCCGTCGCCGGCGATGATCCATTGTGAACGTTTGACGATGAAGCCTTTGAGTGTGAGGATGGCCTTGCATGTATCGCATCCGCATGCTTCGCAGAGGGGGATGAGTTTGTCGGCGACTTCACGTGTGACGGCGGCATCGTTGCGATTGTCGAGCCACTGTTGTGCGAGTTGGTGGATTTCGTCGTTGCATGACGGGCAGGTGGTTGCCTTGGTCATGAGGTCGGTCAGGCGGTCGCGGAGCTTTTCGTTGGCGATTGTCATGCCGAGGCCGAATTCGGCGAAGTCTTCAAAGAGTGAGTTGGCCCATGCGGGACCGTGACCTTTGGCGTTGGTGGTGTAGGGGGTCGAAGGCACGGAGCCGGAGTAGATCGATGAGCAACCCGTTGCATTGGCTACCATTTCATGGTCGCCGAACAGCTGGCTGATGAGTTTGACATAGGGAGTTTCACCGCAACCCGAGCAGGCGCCGGAGAATTCGAAGAGGGGCTGTGCGAACTGGCTGTTCTTTACGTTGGCTTTGACGTCGACGAGATCTTGTTTCGAGGCGACGTTGGCAACGCAATAGTCCCATTCTTTCTGGGCGTCGAGCTGAGTTTCGAGCGGTTTCATCTGGAGGGCTTTCACGCCTTTCTTGCCGGGGCATACGTCAACGCAGTTGCCGCAGCCGAGGCAGTCGAGCACGTCGACGCTCTGGATGAAACGCATTCCGGCAAATGTCTTGCCGATGGCGGGGAGTGTCTGTGCTTCGGTCATCGGAGCGCATTCCATTTCTTTTGCATCAAGGACAAACGGACGGATGGCTGCGTGGGGGCAGACATAGGCGCATTTGTTGCACTGGATACAGTTTTCTTCAAGCCATTCGGGAACGAATGCGGCGACGCCGCGTTTTTCGTAGGCAGCGGTGCCTTGTGCCCATGTGCCGTCTTCACGGCCGACGAATGCCGAAACCTTGAGGTCATCGCCTACCTGTCCGTTGATGGGGCGAACGACGTCGTTGACGAATGCCGGATCGTTGTTGGCGGCTTTTTCATCTTCGGGAAGATTGCTCCATGCTTTGTCGACGGTGAGCTGACGGTATTCGCCGCCGCGGTCAACGGCCGCATAGTTTTTGTCGACAACGTCCTGCCCTTTCTTGCCGTATGACTTGACGATGAATTTCTTCATCTGCTCGACGGCGAGGTCGACGGGGATTACTTCAGTGATGCGGAAGAATGCGCTCTGAAGGATGGTGTTGGTGCGGTTGCCGAGCCCGATTTCCTGTGCTATCTTGGTCGCGTTGATATAGTATACGGTGATGTCATGGTCGGCAAAATATTTCTTGACCTTGTTGGGCAGGTTCTTGACAAGTTCGTCGCCTTCCCAGATGGTGTTGAGGAGGAATGTGCCGCCGTCGCGGAGGCCGCGGGTGACATCATACATGTGGAGATAGGCCTGCACATGGCATGCGACGAAATTAGGCGTTGTCACCAGATAGGTCGAACGGATCGGTTCGTCGCCGAAGCGGAGGTGAGAGCATGTGAAACCACCCGATTTCTTGGAATCGTAGGCGAAGTAGGCCTGGCAATATTTCTGGGTGTTTTCACCGATGATCTTTACGGAGTTTTTGTTTGCACCCACGGTGCCGTCGGCGCCGAGGCCGTAGAATTTGGCCTCATATGTCGATTCGCCGGAAAGGGCGATTTCTTCAACCGGAGGAAGTGATTTGAATGTAACGTCATCGACGATGCCGATGGTGAATCCGGTTTTGGGCTCGGGAAGGGCGAGGTTGTCGAATACGGAGATGATCTGAGCCGGAGTGGTGTCCTTCGATGCAAGACCGTAGCGGCCTGAAACGATTTCGGGGGCGTTGGCCTGACCGTAGAAGCATTCGGCCACGTCAAGATAAAGGGGCTCGCCGTTGGCTCCGGGCTCTTTTGTGCGGTCGAGGACGGCGATGCGTTTTGCTGTCGCAGGAACTGCTTTCAGGAAGTGCTTTGCGGAGAAGGGACGGTAAAGGTGAACTGAAACCATGCCGACTTTTTCGCCTTTGGCCATGAGATGGTCGATGGCTTCCTGGGCAGCCTGTGTCACGGAACCCATTGCGATGATGACGCGCTCGGCATCAGGAGCGCCGTAATAGTTGAAGAGGTGATATTCGCGGCCTGTGATCTTTGTGATCTCACCCATATAATTTTCAACGATTTCGGGCACTGCGTCGTAGAATTTGTTGCTCGATTCGCGGTGCTGGAAGAATACGTCGCCGTTTTCGGCCATGCCTCGTGCCACCGGAGCTTCCGGAGTCAGGGCGCGGTTGCGGAACTGCGCGAGGGCTTCGTGGTCAATGAGGGGAGCGAGTTCTTCCTGATCGATGACTTCAATTTTCTGTATTTCGTGTGATGTGCGGAATCCGTCGAAGAAGTTGACGAACGGCACGCGGCTTTTGATAGTGGCGAGGTGAGCGACGCCGGCAAGATCCATCACTTCCTGGACAGAACCTTCGCAGAGCATTGCGAAACCTGTCTGACGCACCGACATCACGTCCTGATGGTCGCCGAAGATGCTGAGCGCGTGGGATGCGATTGTGCGGGCCGAAACATGGAATACGCAGGGGAGAAGTTCGCCGGCGATCTTGTACATGTTGGGGATCATCAGCAACAGACCCTGCGAGGCGGTGTAAGTGGTGGTGAGGGCACCGGCCTGGAGAGAGCCGTGAACGGCACCGGCAGCACCGCCCTCCGATTGCATTTCCTGCACGAGCACGGTTTCACCGAAGATGTTTTTACGTCCGGCAGCAGCCCATTCGTCGACATATTCAGCCATTGTCGATGACGGGGTGATGGGATAGATGGCGGCAACTTCCGAGAACATATACGAGATATGTGCTGCGGCCTGATTACCGTCGCAAGTCAAGAATTTTTTTTCTTTACTCATTTTTGGTGTAATCTATTTGTGGAAATTAAGTAATTCACAATTCACTGACTCCGCGAGCCAAAGCATGGCGGAGCACTCCGCGAAATTACAAAAATCTACTTAAACACCAAAGCCTTTTCTGCTAATCAATGCTAAAGCACAATGGCGTAGGCCGCGGTGCGGCATGTGTCGCTCATAATTGTTGTGAGAATGCGATGCATGATGTCAGGGATGTGAGTATAAAAAAAGCGGCCACAGTATAAGAAAGATGGAGATTATCCTTTTGTTTTGATCAAATTGATTGAGGGTGGTCGATGTAGTAGATAGCGTATTCCGCTTTGGTTTTTATCTCATAGAAATCCCAAAAGTCTAAGGATTCACTTTTTTTCCAGTCAAGAAACTTGATCTGATAAAATAAATCTCTCGCTTCCGATATGTTTTTTTTAACTCCTTGACCGCGAAGGGTCATTACTCCAAGCCGGTAATAAGCATCGGCATTGTTGGGATCCGCTGATATGATCCGCCTGTAAGTGCCATAGGCTTCGTTATATTTCTTTTCTGTATATAATTTGGCGGCTTTTACCATAAGGGATTGAATGTCTTCCGACCACTCAGTGTCCCTTATCTTGGAGATTTTGTTGTTCAGTACCGTTACATATTCCGTATGGCTTTTTGACCTATCCGAAACCTCGATGTGCACTTCGACAAGCGTATATCGTTTTTTCCCTTTTTTATCAATGTCCGGCGGGGTAAATGTTTTGCATGAGCGAGGAGCATAATCGTTTACTTTGAACTCTTTTTTCTCGTTGACGTTTTCCCTGAATCGCTTTGTAAAAGCATACGAAGATACTGAGTCCTCATATATTTTGAAAAAACAATCTTTCATCCATATGCCGCCATAGTTTTCCGGCTTATTCATCGGTTCGGAATAACAGAATCTCATCCGGGCCTCATAATCAAGAGCCGCGTTTATGTCTGCGGCATACATTGATTTCATTGCGGAATAATAGTCGTGGATCACACCGGGCACCTCTGCGCTTTGTGCGCTTAGGATGGTGGCTGTTGCCGCAATTAATCCGAATAAAAATCGTTTAATCATATAGTTTCTCCCCTCGTCGCGGAGTAATAGTTAAAGTTATGCCGAATGTGTACATTTTCATTTTCTTTGCGACCGACGGTTTGAAAATGTCAAAATGATTGATGTCGACGAAAATGCCACCGCTAAAATCATGCGCTCCGCCGATTTTAAGCGCCCAGTGAGTGGTTATACCGGAATTAAGCACGTCTTTTTTTCCATCGATCATGCCTTTATACGATAAGGGGATATTGTACTGGGCACCGGCTTCGATCTGAAACTTTGTCCGATTCTCAACACTGCCAAACAAGAGGTAGGCGCCTATCCCCGGACGAAAATAGCTGAAACGTTCATGAGAATATTCGTCGGTGTCGTCTATCCGGGCTTTATACTGGTTGATCTTGTAATGAGCCGATCCATATATGCCCCAGTTGAAAGAGCCGAAATTATCCGATTTGTAGCCAAGCTTTACCCCGGCAGTGGCATCGTTAAGAAGATCGCGAGCCGTCAGCCCCAAGAGATTTTCGGGTTTTGTGCGAATCTTGGCGCCGTTAATTGCTTCGCCGCTGAAAACACTGTAGTTGAACGAATTGTCGAACAGGATGTCATGAGCGAAATAGTTTGCAAACGAAGTGATAAGATTGCTGCCTACAAAAGTGTATGCGTTTCCTGACCCAATGTCGATACGATGATAGAAGTGTCTTGACTGTGCCTGCGATGATTCGGCAATTCCGATTAAAAGGATGATGCAAAGATATAGTTTAGAAGATTTCATTTCGTGAATAAATTGTTGAGATATGTTGTTTTTTCATTGACCGTAGCCGGTGTGAGTTTTGTAATCAACCATCCGCTGTTATGTGAATCGCGAGGTCTTTCCATAATTTCGAAAATGAATCCCGGCACAGCAATGCAAATCATTTTCATGGATTCAACCATGTCGATACGCAGTTTCCCCAGTTGTATCAGTAGCAGAAATGCTGTGAGATTGTCGATCTGACATGTTGAATAACGGTATCCGAATGCATCGGCAGGATTCTCGTTGAAAATGTCGCTTAGTCCCATGAAGTTGATTTCATGTTCTACCGGACTGAAATTATAAAGGCGTTGCGCTTTTATAATACCTGTTTTTTCGAGTCCGGACACGGCATATACTCCCCAACGGGTGTAGTCATCAGGTGTCGTTTCCTGAAGCAATCCTAATTTCACGGGAAGTTTTCGCGCATCATAAGTAATCATGCAATCGGCTATGGCATATATGGTGCCATTGTCGAGAGCAAGACGGATATTGTTGTCGACGACTGAATCGCAAAACGCGTACATGAGCTGCATCCGCTGCTCCTTATTGTCTTTTTTGAGTAATTCATTCAGATCGAATAGCGCACAGATATTCGCTTTAAGCATATTGGAGTCGGCAGTGACATCGGGATGTGACTCCAGCCCGTTGAAACGAGCCATGAATTCATCGACCGACTTTACCATGCAGCGGTAGTTTTCTGAAAGCGTGTTGTCCGGCAGCGACACATTCTGCGCCTGCGCCTGCGCCTCTACTGTGACGGAATAGCTAAAGATCAGAGCGAGAGAAATAGAAATAATGGAGGAACTGATCCTGTTCATACGCGTTCAGTGGAAACTACATAAACATCTCCAAGTTTCGCTTCGTAGATTATGCTTCCGTCAGGCATTTCTGAGGCGGTTATGTAGATTTTTACCTTCTTTTGGGTCCGGTCGTTATAAATTATTCTACCGTCAGAAGAATAGGAAATGTATTCCTGATAAAAAGTGGCAACACATTCATATCTGCCATTATCCACCTTGTGAATTTTGCCCACCCTTACGGCATCAGCAGAGCGGATCACGACACGTGCATAGCGGCGTGTGTTGTTCAGTTGGTTGTACAGGTATTTTTTCATCGCTTGCCAGGTTTTGGTCTGCCGTGTAGCACTCGATACTTGCATCCTGACGGCACGGTGCTTTATCATGTGACCCTGTTCGTCTGTTTCGTTGTAGGGCTCGCAGTTGCCGACAAAAAGATACATAGCCGATTCCAAGGCTGCTTTTCTGTGCGACATGTTGACCTGCGTATTGACGATGGTGGACAAATAGCCCTGAAACTCTTCGACTTTGTCGGTGACTCTTTTTTCAAAAGCACGTTTGTCCTCTTCTGTCAATTCTTGAGCGGAGGCACATAGAAATGAAAAGGTCAGAAAAACGGATAAGATGTATTTTACGCGATTCATTGTGGTTGGTTTATTGTCTCAGTTCGTGAACTTTAATAAGTGAATTTTTTTCATCATTGCTGCCGCTCAGTACATTGATTTGTTTGATGAAAGG
This sequence comes from uncultured Porphyromonadaceae bacterium, assembly GCA_905193485.1. GTDB lineage: Bacteria > Bacteroidota > Bacteroidia > Bacteroidales > Muribaculaceae > Paramuribaculum. The sequence goes on from CAJJOX010000036.1 coordinate 6,332, forward strand.
CGAGATGGCAATTCGTTTGAGAAATTTGTCGGCGTCCTCGTAATCCACAACCGTGCGTCCGTTTGCCGCGATAGTCATTACTTTTGCGCCTGTGGCAAAGTGTCTTGACAATATTTCAGGAATTTTCGCCAAACGGTTTTCGACAGGAATGATGGGATTCAGAAGGTACTGTAAGGATTCAAACAGGGAGCCGGGTTGGTAATCGCGACGTTTTATTATAGGCTTGTCCGCATCTTTGCTTTTTGATATCGAGGCGTATGGTTCCTGACGGTAGATTTGGCCATTGTGCGGGATTTGTAAGCCGAAAGTGTTGTCGTGAACGCGATTGAATATGGCGGACCAGTCGGCGGTTAATGAGCCGTGTATCGCAGCTTCATTAAATGCATCGATGAAGTTGTGCATGAAGATTCCACCATCGGGAAGCATCCATGAATATTCCTTGGCCTTGCTGCTCGTGATCATGACTTTGCCCTCTGTGTTGAAGAACAGGTCGCGAAGAGCCTTAACGTTATAAGTGCTTAATGATGTCTGGTTGCCTTCGGCCATAGCGAACAGGGGCTTTGACTTTATGCCGGCGCTTTCCGAGTTGCAGCATTCGGTGATTATAATCCGAAGTCGGGGCGATTTTGCGGCGATAAGCTTGTCGACCTGTGCAACAGGCATAAACAGATCCTGTCTGCGGGGATTGTTCATGCACATCTGTGGAAACGGATCGGAGTCGTTTAGTGCGCGGCCTCCATGTCCTGAATAGAAGAATACCACGACATCGTCTTTTTCTATGTCAAGGTTGTTGATCCAGTTGATGACGTTTGCTTTTGTACATTGCGGATCCTCGAATACCTCAAAATCAAACTCACAATCCATAGCGGCCGCGGCACTCTGCAATAGGTTTGATACGTCGGCGACATTCTGTTTCGCTCCTTTGCCGATCGAAGGGTCATTTGTGCAGCCGGCAACGAGGGCATGGAGGGTTTGTGCTGAGGAAGTTTGTGCAATGGCCGTGGCCATAAGCAGGCAACAGAAGAGTCTATATAGTGCTGTCATATTATGGTTTTTTAAGATAATAATTGCTTAATCGGTCAATCGCGTTGGAATGGTAGTTGTAGTTGAACTGTTTTTTGTCGTCATAAATTATGGTCCAGGTGAAATCGGATAGAGAAACAAGCACATGGGCTACCTCTTTTTTCTTACGGAATTCAAAGTCAAGTACCGGTATATAAGGGCTCATGACGACAATGGAATCCTTGACAAAATTATTGCTGTCGGAAAGCAGACAGAATTGCAGCGCGGCAATTTCTTCTTTGCTCAGTTTGGCAATAAGGGCATCCCGGGTGAAGTTTGGCTCAAGCTGCCCGTTTTCGATGGAGTCTGTCCATGAAACACGGTACACTTTTACCTCCTGAGGCGAAAAGAGCACGGTCGACAGATTGCGGCCAAGATGACTGTAGGCGATTGAATCGGGACCGTTCCAACGGGCACAGAATCCGGGCTTTTCCATTGTTTTCGCTTTTTCACTTTTGCCTCCTGCCGAGCAAGCTGCAAAGCATGCCACGATCATGCAGACGATGATTGATAGTTTTGATCTCATTTCGGTGAATCGATGTGGTTTTTTATTAGATTAATTGAATTCGTGAGAAAATGACACGAAAATTGTGAAATGCTTTGTTTTGACGTTTTCGTAGGGATAGACGATTCCGTCAGGTGTGAAATTCTGGTTGAATAGGTTATAGTGGTCGATCTCGACGCCTCCGGTAATAGCCATGCCGGTGTTGCGTGCGCCAATCGAGAAGGTGGATGTCATTCCGTTGTTGAATTGCTTTTTATTGTTGTCGTAGGGCGCCTTCGAACTGAAATAATAATTGTAACCCGTGCCCAGTTCGATCAGCGGACTCCATTTGTCGTCTTCAAGAAGACCGATAAAGGGAGTGATGCGGATGCCTAATCCCGGGCGCACTCCATGGAGCTTATATTTGTTCATCTCCGTGTTTTCAAATTGAGCTTCAAAGCGGCGAAATTGGTAGGAGCATGATAAGTAGATCCCGAATGGTGATAATTTGGGCGCCCATCCTACCTTGAGGCCATATTGAATATTGCTGAAAAGATCTTTTCCTTTAAACCCGAAGAATTTGCCGGTATAGGTGTTTGCCTTGCCGCCGTTTTCCCTGATTCGGAATATTTCATAGCGGTAAGAACCGCCGATGTAGTTTTCCTCATTGATGAGTACAGTTGAAATATTGCTTATCAGTGAAGCCGGAATTTGAAATAATGTGTTGGACCAGAAATTGGAAGATCCGCCATAGAGATTGAAATTGAAGTCGCTTTGGGCGTGGGCGCGATGCGGCGCCATAAGAAGGATGCCGAGGATGAGAACTACTAATGCGTTTTTGGTTTTTTTCATGTGGATTGGTTTTTGGAATTGGTGCGTTTGATGTAATGAATTTGCGATGCGCAAATTTACACACAATTTAAAAATTACCCCCCCGATTGGCTAATAATAAATAACAAAACATAAAAAGTGTTTATTGGGGTTGAGGGTTTGTGGACGGACGGGTTGGATGGTTGGAAATGATGTGTTAATTTTGCATTTGTCAGTTGAGATTGCTGTGTTTGTCTTTTTTAACTGATTGATGTCCTTATGTGAAAGATGAGCGATTCGGTGAAATATACATGCGGTGGTGACGGTCGGTTTCTTAAATGGGTCGCATATCTTCAGATCATAGGTATCGTTTTTGTGGTGCTCGGACACTCGTTTCATGAATATCCCGATGGGGAGATGGGGCATACAACGTTGCTTTACAGGATGATGTATAGTTTCAGAATGCCGTTGTTCATGTTCGTTTCGGGTTTCCTGATGGTATATACGACTTTTTCACGGGGAAGAAGTCTTCCGTGGCGGAAGTTTGCACTGTCGAAGGTGAAACGCCTGATGGTGCCTTTTGTGGTTTTGTCGCTGATCACCTTTGTGCCGCGTGCACTTTTGTCGGGTATTGCGGATGATCCGGTTGAACTTGATATTCGTTCGCTGGCCGGATCACTGGTGATAAGCGGGCGGTCGGTGATACCGTTTTTCTGGTTTTTACAGGCAAGTTTCACTCTGTTGCTTGTGAATTATGCGGTCTTATTGTTTGCGAACCGGAGAGGATGGAATCAGGCATATGTGTATTCGGTTCTTATCCTCGGTTTTACGCTTCTGCCGTTTGTTCCGATCGGGTGCGGCCACGTGTTTGCATTGGGCGATGCCATAAGACTGGGCGTTTTTTTTGTGCTCGGAGCTGCATATGCCCATTCATATCGGTCGGTCGACCGCGTGATTCGATGGACGTCGTTTGCGACGGTCACGTTTCTTGCGGTGTGTTGGATAGCGGCTTTTTTCACCACCGAAGGCACAGATCTGTCGCCGCTATGCTCTTTACTGGGAATAATGATGTGTGTGTCGGTGGCAAAATTGCTTGACAGGTACAGTATAGGCATGCTTGATCATCTTATAGGAGCCAATTACATCATATTTCTGTTGTCGTGGTTTTGCAATGTGATCAGCCAGCAGGTGCTCCGTCACTATACGGATATGCCTTGGTGGGTCTATTCGATATTGTCGCTTTTCAGCGGCATTTATGTGCCGTGGTGGTTTTACCGTTACTTGCAGCGTCATCCTGACGGCAGGGTTGCATATCTGGCCACTCATTTTTTCGGACAATCGTTCAGGAGGAGATAATATGGGGCGATCGCTGTCGGCGGGAAAAGCTTAAAAATGTATAATGAGATCAACGGATAATTTGTGAAAAAAAGACGATAAATGGAATTGATAATCGAAGACGAATTCAGATCTTGCGTGCCCGGCTACCGGGCTATGCTTTTTGAATGTGATGTGGTCAATTGCGAGACAGGCGAGGCGCAGGTGGCTGAGATGCGCGATATAGCCGATGATATCATGCGACGCTATGCGGTGGAAGATATCAACAAAATTCCGGCAATAGCCACCACTCGGGCGGCATATAAGACATGCGGCAAGGATCCGAACCGCTACAGGCCTTCGCAGGAACAGATGATGCGCCGTATAGTGCGCGGACTCGGGTTGTATAATGTGAGCGCGCTGGTTGATGCCGGAAACCAGCTGTCGTTGGTTTCGGGATGTTCGGTGGGTTGTTTCGATGCCGATAAAGTGGTCGGCGACTGTCTCAGGCTTGGTATCGGCCGCGAGGGTGAACCATATGAGGGTATCGGTCGTGGACCGTTGAATATCGCCGGCCTGCCGGTTTTTCGCGATGATGCCGGAGGGATCGGAACGCCGACAAGCGACAATGAACGCACAAAACTGTCGATGGCTACACGCAGGCTGCTGGTGACCGTGCATTTGTTTGACGCCACGGTCGATGCCGCCTTTGTCGCCGAAACGTTCGTTGATCTGTTCACGCGTCACGGAGGAGCGACAGACATAAGGTGGCGGATTTATTGAACGGGCTATGAAAAACAACAGCGGCGTCATTCTTTTGCAGAATGGCGCCGCTGCTGTTTTATTCAGGGCTCGTATTATTGAGCTGCAAGAGGCGAGGGAACAGTGTAGGTGCGTGAGCCGAGTTCCTGATCAAGCATATACTGCCCCATGCCGTCATCGCCGATAAGGGTGTATTTGTCAATGAGCGTGCGGCAGTTGTCTTCCTCTTCAACCTGTTCGCTGACAAACCAGTTGAGGCGGTCGCGGGTCGCATAGTCGTGTTCGGCTTCGGCGAGCGCGTAGAGGTCGTTGATGAGTGCGGTCACTTTCTGTTCGTGTTCGAGCGTGGCTTTGAATGCGTCGAGGGGCGATTGCCAAGTGGTGGGAACAGCATCGATGGCTTTGAGTGTCACACGGCCGCCGCGCTGGTTGAGATAGTTGATGAAGATCTGGGCGTGAGCCTGCTCTTCCTGAAACTGGATGCGGAACCAGTTGGCAACGCCTGTGCGGCCTTCGGCCTCGAAGTGCATTGCCATTGAGAGATAGAGATATGCCGACCAGAATTCGGCATTGATCTGGGCGTTTATTGCGTCCTGTACTTTGTTGCTAATCATTTTGGTTGTTTATTTGGTTAAATGAGTTCAACATTTTAGTCTGACTGATTGCCTGCGTGACGGCTGAGGGGGATGTCAGCGGCGTCCGCCTTTCTTGCCACGCTGTTTTTCCTGTTCGCGCAGCATTGCCTGCTGTTTGCGCTGCGCTTCTTCGAGTCTGGCCATGAATCCGCTTTTCTTTTTGGGCTTTGCGGCATTGGCTTTCATCGTGGCTCGGACTTTGTCTTCATCGACTACACGGCGGAAGATGTAGGTCTGGATGATGGTGATGAGGAGCGAGAGCAGATAGTAGTAGCTGAGGCCTGCGGCATAGTTGTTGAAGAACACCAGGAACATCACGGGCATGAGATACATCATCCATTTCATGGCGGGCATCTGTGTGCCGCCCGGCTGGTTCTGGAGGTTGATGCGGGTGTAGATGATGTTGACGGCTGTCATGAGAAGGCAGAATAGGCTGAGGTGGTCGCCGAGCATCGGTATCGAGAAGGGAAGAGGGATGATTGCATCGGGAGCCGAAAGGTCGGTAGCCCACAGGAACGATTCGCCACGCAGCTCGATTGCGCATGGGAAGAAACGGAACATGGCGATGAGGATCGGAAGCTGAAGGAGCATTGGCAGACAGCCCGACATGGGGTTGGCACCGGCGCTCGAATAGAGCTTCATCGTTTCCTGCTGTCGCTTCATCGCATTTTCCTTGCCGGGATATTTGTCGTTGATTTCTTTGATTTCCGGGGCTAAGACACGCATTTTTGCCTGCGACATGTAGCTCTTGTAGGTGAATGGGAAGAGAATGATCTTGATGAAAATTGTAAGTAGGAGGATTATGATGCCGTAGTTGGCGATGAACCCGCCGAGGAAATCGAACACCGGTATGACGATCAGCGTGTTGATCCAGCGGAATATGCCCCATCCGAGAGGCAGGAGTTTGGTGAATTTGAGATCCTTCTCGGGCACGATGGTGTCGGAGAGGTCAGAGAGCAGGGGATAGGAGTTGGGACCGATAAAGAATGTGAGTGAAGCCGGTGTGGCGAGATCGGATTTGTATTCATGTCGTGCCGACATTTCCAGATCCTTGACAAAAACGACGTCGCTGTTGAGGTTTTTGGTCGATAAGTCGGCTTTGTTGAAGCCCTGTTGGGCGACAAGGACTGTGGAGAAGAACTGGTTTTTGAAAGCGATCCACTGTAACGGTTCGTCAACTTTTTTCGTTTCGTCGGAGCGTTCGCTGAGGTTGTCGACATCGCCGCCTGCGGTCATGTAATAGAGTGCGCTGTTGTCTGATTCAAACATCCTTCCGGCTTCGTTGCGGAGCATTTTCTGGCTCCAGGCGAAGTCCATGCTTGAAATTGTGGGCGCAATGATCTCGTCCATACCTTCCTGCACAAGATCCATTCTGACGGTATAGTCAGAGCCTTTGCGGAGGGTGTAGCGTATGCCAAGCATCACGCCGTCGCCGGGTGTGAGCCGCATGAGCACCGTGGTGTCTGATTCCTGCACGGCGTCGAAGTAGAATTGGCGGGTGTCGTATTTTGTGTCACCGGCAGTGATGATAAATCCGTAGTTGTCGTCGCCTTTGGATATCGGGCAAACCTGTCCGCCGGAATAACGTGTATATTTGGGATCAAGAAGCTCGGCCTGAGTGATCATGCCTCCTTTTGATGCGATGGTTAGGTTGAGCACGTCGTTTTTCAGCTGCACGGTGGCGGTGTCGTTGCCGGAACGGAAACGGGCAAATCCCTGATAGCGTGTGGCGTCGTCGATGGCTGCGTTGAGCTTTTCAAGTGCTGCATTGGCTATGTCGACGGGAAGCGAGTCGCTTGACGGATAGAGCAGCGCGGATGCCGGAATGGCTTTGCCTCCCATGATGATTTCGCCGCTTACTGTGGCACCTGAATCGACGGGAAGAGTCAGCCGCACGTCTTTCGCCGTAAGTGTGTAGGCATTGCCGTCAGCATTCAGCACGCCGTTGTTTTTGATTGTGGCGGCGATATCGGCCCCCCGCCCGGCGGGGGCTCCGGTGAGCGTGGGGTCGGGAGCTTCGGCTTTTTTCTGTTCGGCAGCCAACTGTTCCTGGCGGGCTTTTTCAGCTTTTTTGATGTCGGCCTCAGAGGGCTTGTTGATGTACATGAACACCATGATCACGATGCCCATGAGCAGAAGTCCGGTAAGGGTGTTTTTGTTCATTTTATACTTTTATACGTTGTGTTTTCTGATTGCTGTTTTTTGACCCGCATGGCGGCATAGTCAATGGCGGCGCGGACGAAGTCGACGAACAGAGGGTTCGGGTGAAGCACACGTCCTGTGTATTCGGGGTGATATTGTGTGCCGACATACCATCGTTTTTCGGGGAGCTCAACCACTTCCACAAGATGGGTGGCGGGGTTTTCGCCCACACACCGCATGCCTGCCTGCTCGAATCGCGGGCGGTAGTCGTTGTTGAATTCGAAACGGTGACGGTGGCGTTCGTTGACAGTTGTTGTCCCGTAGGCTTTTGCGGCTGTAGAGTCGGCATCAAGCCGGCATTCATAGGCGCCGAGCCGCATTGTGCCGCCGAGATTGGAAATGGATTTCTGCTCTTCCATCAGGTCGATGACATTGTGGGAAGTGGCGGGATTCATTTCTGTCGAGTTGGCGTCGTGGAGACCGAGCACGTTGCGGGCGAATTCGATGACCATACACTGCATGCCGAGGCATATGCCGAAGGTGGGCACGTCGTGCTCGCGGCACCATCGAAGAGCCGTGAATTTGCCTTCGATGCCGCGCTGGCCGAAGCCGGGGGCTACGATTACACCGTCAAGGCCTGACAGGAGATCGTCGACGTTTGTGTCGTTGATCTTCTCGCTGTGGATATAGCGCAAGTCGAGCCGGCGGTCGTTTTAGGTGGCTGCCTTAAAACATGGTTTGTTGGTCGTTTTTT
>CAJJOX010000037.1 GCA_905193485.1 uncultured Porphyromonadaceae bacterium
GACATCATCGGTGGGACCATGCCCGGTTTTGGAACTACGGGACGTACCTACGACAATGCGCTTCATCTCATGCATCTTCTCGGGGTTACGGTTCGAGAGATATCAATTGCGGCTGCCGTAACCCTCCACTTCAAGGATATCGGACATGATCCGGATGTCCACGATGTCACATATGAGAATTCGCAGGCTCGTGAACGCACACAAATACTGATGGATGTCGCGAATTCCGTCGGAGCATTGGTGCTTGGTACGGGCGATCTTTCAGAACTCGCGCTTGGTTGGGCTACGTATAATGGCGACCACATGTCGATGTATGGTGTCAATGCGGGTGTTCCGAAAACTCTCGTACGCTATCTCGTGCGGTGGTATGCCTTAAAATCGGATGATGCGGCACTGAAAGCAACGCTCGAAGATATAATAGACACTCCGATAAGCCCGGAACTCACTCCCGCCGATGACAATGGCAATATCCGGCAAAAAACCGAGGAACTTGTCGGGCCATATGAACTTCACGATTTTTTCCTTTATTATCTGCTCCGTTACGGTTTTACGCCACGCAAGGTGTTTATGTTGGCTCGCAAGGCATTTTCTGGCCGCTTTGATGAGCCAACGATATTGCACTGGATGCGCGAATTTTATCGCAGATTCTTCGCGCAGCAGTTTAAACGCTCCTGTCTGCCTGACGGTCCTAAGGTTGGGAGCGTATGCCTCTCACCCCGCGGTGATTGGCGTATGCCGTCTGATGCCGCATCCACAATTTGGCTGAATGAGATCGATGATATGATCGCTGCGTTGAACTGACGAACTGTCTGAGGCTTTTCATCAATCATGATGCCCGGTTGATCCATATCGGAATTAAAACAAATACTAAAAATAACCCGAGATTTTGTCGAGGGCTATTTTTTTTGTATCTTTGTAAGAAATAGCAACTTTCTGCGATATAATCTTTATCATTTTTTAATCAATAAAGCCGAAATTCAATAATTGATGATTAATCACTCCTTATTTCTTATCCCTATTGTCGCTTCAGGCATTTTTGCTGTATCATGCGGCACTTCCGGTGAAACAGCACAAAGCACAGCCGACACGACTGACTATGCCGCTCTTGTCAATCCGATGATCGGCACCGATTTTACCGGTAACACATATCCGGGCGCACAGGCGCCGTTCGGTATGGTGCAGTTGAGCCCTGACAACGGTTTGCCCGGTTGGGACCGTATCGCCGGATATTTTTATCCCGACAGCACTATAGCGGGATTCAGCCACACACATCTTTCCGGAACAGGCGCCGGCGATCTCTATGACATCTCTTTCATGCCGGTGACATTGCCATATAATGAGGCGGAGCAGCCTTTGGGCATATACTCTAAATTTTCACACGATGACGAGGATGCGTCAGCCGGTTATTACCGTGTTCTTCTTAAGGATTATAATATTGATGTAGAACTTACGGCTACGGAGCGGACAGGAATTCAGCGCTACACATTTCCCGGAGGCGATGCGGCTGTGTTTCTCAATCTTCGCAAAGCCACAAACTGGGATGCCACAGTCGACACCCGTATAAACATCGTCGATTCCGTGACTGTGGAAGGCTATCGTTTTTCAACCGGTTGGGCGCGTGATCAACGAGTTTATTTCCGTACGCGTTTTTCCAAGCCCTGGAGTAAAGTGACAATAGATTCAGCTGTGATCGATGAGAAGAACCCGGATGCGCTTTCGATGATCGCACGATTTGACTTCTCTACAACCAAAGGTGAGCAAATAATCGTTTCGACAGCTATTTCAAGCGTTGATGAAGCCGGTGCGGCCGCCAATCTCGCCGCAGAGGCCCCGACGGACGATTTCGACAAATATCTGGCTTCGACACGTGAAGCATGGAATCGTGAACTGGGCAAGATTAAAGTGTCGGGCGACGATCGCGATCAGATCGTGAGCTTCTACACCGCATTATATCATAATATGATCGCACCTACGATTTATTCCGATGTTAACGGCGGATACCGCGGCCCCGACAAACAAGTGCATACGGCAAACGGTTGGACCAATTATTCCACTTTTTCGCTCTGGGATACATTCCGGGCGTCACATCCTCTTTATACACTGACACAACCGGCTCGTGTGAACGATATGGTCAAGTCATTTCTCGCATTTTATGATCAGAACGGCCGATTGCCGGTGTGGAATTTCCAAGGAGGCGAAACAGACATGATGATCGGATATCATGCAGTGCCAGTCATTGTCGACGCCTATTTAAAAGGTATTGGCGATTTTGATCCCGACAAGGCGCTTGACGCATGTGTCGCAACCGCCAACATTGACGAGTATCGTGGAATAGGCCTATACAAAAAGCTCGGCTATGTGCCATATAATGTCGTCGATCCATACAATGCCGACAACTGGGCTCTCTCGCGGACTCTTGAGTATGCCTACGATGATTATTGCATAGCGCGCATGGCGGAAAAACTTGGACGCAAAGATGTGGCCGATGAATTCTATAAACGTTCACAAAACTATCGCAATGTGTTCAATCCCTCAAACCGATTCATGCAGCCACGCGACAACAAGGGCAACTGGCAGCCCAACTTCTCTCCGGATGATTACACGCCGAACATTTGTGAAAGCAATGGCTGGCAATATTTCTGGTCTGTACAACAGGATATACCCGGGCTCATTGAGCTGACCGGAGGTAAAGAGGCCTTCGCACAGCGCCTTGACAGTATGTTTACATATACTCCGGGACCGGATCATGAACTCCCGATATTCAGTACGGGGATGATCGGCCAATATGCTCATGGAAACGAGCCGGGGCATCATGTGATCTATCTCTATAATTATGTAAACCAGCCATGGAAAACGGCAGAATATGCCCGTAAAGTGATGGATGAGTTCTATACCAATACTCCCGCCGGCCTTTGCGGTAATGAAGACCTCGGGCAGATGTCTGCCTGGTATGTTTTCTCGGCCATGGGCTTATATCCGGTTGATCCGGTCAGCGGAGTCTATGAAATAGGAACACCTATTTTCAAAGAACTGACGCTGGATCTTGCAAATGGAAAACAATTTAAAGTGCTTGCCCCCGGTGTTTCAAAAGCAAACAAATATGTGAAGTCGGTGAAGCTTGACGGACAGCCATACAAAGACAGCTCTATCAGTCATGCCCGAATCATGGAAGGCGCGACCTTGGAATTTGAGATGACATCCAAGCCGGGCATTTGCTGGTTTGAGGCTAAAAAATGAAGGGCAATTATTGCGCGTCCGGCAAAAATAATGTAATTTTGAATTGATAAATGAATATTCCCAAAGGTACAACAATATGAATATTAAAGACGATTTTAGAAAATTTGCAGTTAACCATGTCGGACTTAACGGTCTGGCACTTGATCAATACACTTCCAAGGCATCCGCTGCCATCACATCAAGCTACATTTCCCCTACAATCATAGAGGAACGTCAGCTTAATGTGGCACAAATGGATGTTTTTTCCCGTCTGATGATGGATCGTGTGATTTTTCTCGGCACGGATGTCAACGACTATACCGCCAATGTCATTCAGGCACAGCTTCTTTACCTTGATTCAACCGATCCGGGCAAAGACATCAGCATCTATATCAACTCTCCCGGTGGATCTGTTTATGCCGGCCTTGGAATATATGATACGATGGAATATATTTCCAGCGATGTTTCAACTATATGCACAGGCATGGCTGCGTCGATGGCTGCGGTGCTTCTTGTAGCGGGTGCCAAAGGCAAGCGTTTCGCGTTGCGTCATTCCCGCGTCATGATTCATCAGCCTATGGGCGGAGCTCAGGGACAGGCATCGGACATAGAGATTACAGCCCGTGAAATTCTTAAGCTGAAGAATGAATTGTATACCATCATTTCCGATCATTCCGGTCAGGCTCTTGAAAAAGTTGAGCGTGACTCAGATCGTGACTACTGGATGACAGCTTTCGAAGCTAAGGACTATGGCATGATCGATGATGTGCTCATAAAAGCAAAAAAATAATTCAACTATAGATGATAGGTTGCTGATTAATTTCAACTGATATTATGGCAAAAAAAAGAAACGGGAACGGACACGACGATGACATCCGGTGTGCATTCTGCGGCCGCCCTGCATCCGGAGAGGATGTGATGGTGCCAAGCGCCTATTCCGACGTTTACATATGTTCATCTTGTGTCGATCAAATCCATGACGCTGTTAAGAATTTCAAAATCGAGCATGGTATCCCGACTCATTCCATAACTGACAACGACGATTCCGCATCTTCGGCAGAATCCCTTGGCGACATCCCGAAGCCGCAGGAAATATGTGCATTTCTTGACAATTACGTGATTGGACAGGATGCGGCCAAGCGTTATCTATCGGTAGCTGTCTATAACCATTATAAGCGCCTTGCCCAAGACAAATCAGACGATGTCGATATAGAAAAAAGCAATATCATACTGGTGGGACCTACCGGTACCGGGAAAACTCTTCTGGCAAAGACGATTGCCCGATTGCTTGATGTCCCGTTTACTATCGTCGACGCTACGGTGCTTACCGAAGCTGGTTATGTGGGCGAGGATATCGAGAGTCTGCTTACACGCTTGCTGCAAGCCGCCGACTATGATGTGTCCAAGGCAGAACGCGGTATCGTTTTCATAGACGAGATCGATAAGATCGCACGTAAGGGCGATAATCCATCTATCACTCGCGATGTCAGTGGCGAAGGTGTCCAGCAAGGGTTGTTGAAATTGCTTGAAGGTTCGATTGTCAACGTGCCGCCGCAAGGGGGACGTAAGCATCCCGAACAGCGCATGATTGCGGTTGATACCAAAAACATCCTGTTCATATGTGGCGGAGCATTCGACGGCATCGAGCGCAAGATCGCGCAGCGGCTCAATTCACATACCGTAGGATACAGCAATACGGCCCGAAAGGGTGTCGACCGCGACAGCTTCCTTCAATATGTCGCTCCACAGGATCTTAAGTCATTCGGCCTGATACCTGAAATCATAGGCCGATTGCCTATTTTGACGCATCTTGAACCCCTTGACCGTAGCGCTTTGCGTCGTGTGCTTACCGAGCCTAAAAACGCCATTGTGCGACAGTATGAGAAACTGTTTAAGATGGATGACGTTGAGCTCGTATTTACGCCAGAGGCTCTTGACCTTATTGTCGACAAGGCTATAGAATATAAACTTGGCGCCCGTGGATTACGTTCGATCGTCGAAACGGTGATGATGGATGCCATGTTTAACATTCCGTCATCGGATATAAAAAAATTCGAGGTCACGGCCGAATACGCTCTCCAGAAACTGACAGAAGCTAATTTCGAAGTAAATAACGTATAATATTGACCAATTATATTGTCACTATAAACCCGTCAACACCTTTCTCCAGATTATGACCACAAGTAAGTTGCTTACCGATGCATTAAAGAAACATTTCGGTTTTGACACTTTCAAAGGCAACCAGGAAGCCATCATTACAAGTCTTTACGAAGGTAAGGATACGTTTGTGCTGATGCCGACCGGAGGCGGAAAATCACTATGTTATCAACTGCCATCGCTACTGATGGAGGGAACCGCTATTGTGATTTCGCCTTTGATAGCCTTGATGAAAAATCAAGTGGATGCAATGCGTAACTTCAGCGAGGACGACGGTGTGGCTCATTTTCTTAATTCATCGCTTAACAAGGCGGCTGTCGACCGCGTTAAAGCCGATATACTTTCGGGAGCCACAAAATTATTGTATGTGGCTCCGGAATCGCTGACTAAAGAAGATTATATCGAGTTTCTTAAAAACGTGCCCATATCGTTTTATGCAGTCGACGAAGCCCATTGCATCTCGGAATGGGGACACGATTTCCGCCCGGAATATCGTCGTATCCGTCCGATCATTAACGAGATTGGCAAACGTCCGCTGATTGCATTGACAGCTACGGCGACCCCGAAAGTGCAGCATGATATCCAGAAAAATCTGGGAATGCTTGAGGCCAACGTATTTAAATCGTCGTTTAACCGCCCAAACCTCTACTATGAGATCCGGCCCAAGACATCGCAGATCGACCGCGATATTATTAAGTTTATAAAGAATATGGAAGGCAAATCGGGTATAATCTATTGCCTTAGCCGTAAAAAAGTGGAAGAACTTGCCGAGCTGCTTGTCGTCAACGATATCAAGGCGCTGCCCTACCATGCCGGGATGGATGGCGCCACGCGATCGGCCAATCAGGACGCTTTTTTATATGAAAAAGTGGATGTGATTGTCGCCACTATTGCATTCGGCATGGGCATCGACAAACCCGATGTGCGTTTTGTGATTCATTATGATATGCCTAAATCACTTGAAGGGTACTATCAGGAAACCGGACGTGCGGGACGCGACGGAGGCGAAGGACTTTGCATAACATATTATGCTGCAAAGGATCTTCAGAAGATGGAGAAATTTATCCAAAACAAGCCTGTGACTGAACAGGAAATCGGACGACAGCTCCTTCTCGAAACAGCAAACTATGCCGAGTCGAGTATTTGCCGCCGTCTGTCATTGCTGCACTACTTTGGAGAAAAATACGATGTTGAAAATTGCGGTAACTGTGACAATTGTTTGAAACCGAAACAAAAAGTGGAAGCTAAAGATGATTTGTGTGCGGTGCTGGAAACAATTATCGCACTTAAAGAGAAGTTTAAAGCCGATCATGTCATAGATGTGATGCGAGGACGCGTCACTGCAGATGTTAAATCATATCACCACGAAGAGCTGGAAGCCTTCGGTTGTGAGCCAAAGGCAGATGCCCGTTATCTCGGAGCTGTTATCCGCCAGGCTGTAATGGCCGGTTACATTGATCGGGATATTGAGCAATACGGCCTATTGAAGATAACGCCTAAGGGACAGGATTTTCTGAATCACCCAACTTCGTTTAAAATAGTTGAGGATGCGGAATTTTCTGAAGATACTGAACCTGAAGTTGTGAAGGGGGGCGCAGGCTGTGCCGCCGATCCGGAGCTATATTCCATACTCAAAGATCTTCGTAAAACAATTGCGAAAAATCATAAACTTCCTCCTTATGTGATATTTCAGGATCCCTCTCTTGAGGCCATGGCCACGACATATCCTATCACGATTGAAGAACTTGCCAATATCTCCGGGGTCGGAATCGGCAAGGCAAAACGTTATGGTGAGGAATTTGTTAAGCTGATTCGGCGACATGTCGAGGAAAACGAGATCGAACGGCCTGAGGACATGGTGGTCCGTACAGTGGCTAACAAAAGCAAGGTGAAAATAGCCATAATACATGCGATCGACCGAAAGATCCCGCTTGATGAAATCGCACGCTCACGCGGACTTGAAATCGATGAGTTGCTTGACGATATTGAAGCGATCGTCAACTCCGGCACTAAGATCAATATCAATTACTACATCGACGAGTTGCTCGACAATGAACAGCAGGACGATATTTTTGAATATTTCAAGGAAAGCGAGAGCGGTGACCTCAACGATGCATATAAGGAACTCGGTGACGAATATTCGGAGGATGAAATACGGCTGATGCGTATAAAGTTTATATCCGAAATGGGATATTGATTCTGTTTTCCAAAGGATTCCTGTAATATGGACAATATCATCAATTATTCAGGCGTGGAACTGCATCGCAACGATGTCGTTGTGCTGAAGAATGTCAATCTGAAAGTTTCTGTCGGTGAGCTTGTTTATCTTACCGGTAAGGTCGGAAGCGGGAAAAGCTCGTTGTTGAAATCGTTTTACTCTGAAATCCCCATTGCGGCAGGCAATGCGGAAGTGCTCGGATATGATCTGGTTTCCATCAAACGAAAGTGCATTCCGGATCTTCGTCGTGAAATTGGCATAGTTTTTCAAGATTTCCGGCTGCTTCCTGACCGTAGTGTTTACGACAATCTTATGTTTGTGCTTAATGCCACCGGCTGGAAGGACAAAATACAGCGTAACAGTCGAATTGAACAGGTGCTTCGTGAGGTTGGTATGCTGAATAAAAGTTATAAAATGCCGCACGAACTTTCCGGAGGAGAGCAGCAACGCATTGTTATGGCAAGAGCTATGCTCAATAAACCGAAACTCATTCTTGCAGATGAACCTACGGGAAACCTTGACCCCGAAACCGGAGCATTAATAATGCAGCGATTCAAAGAAATTGCAGAAGCGGGTACGGCGGTCATTGTTGCTACCCATAACCTTTCGCTTGCCGAACAATTCCCATCAAGGATAATTAAGTGCGAAAACCGCCACATCATTGAATAGCACTTATGTGACCGGTTGTGCGGTACTATATTGCTATTTGGAATAAATGTTGTAAATTTGCAGAAATTATACAATTACACATAGCTTTAAAATGAAAGTGATGAAATTTGGGGGCACATCTGTCGGTTCTGCCTCCCGGATTAAAAATGTTGCATCGTTAGTTAAATCTCGCGGCCGTAATCTCATTGTGCTCAGTGCGATGTCGGGCACGACCAATACGTTGGTGAAAATATCGGATCATTATTATAATGGTGATTCGGCAGGGGCGCTGGAAACCATTGATGATCTCGACCAAAAATATGTCGATACGATCGAAGTGCTTTTCGATAGCGACGCATATAAGAAAATTGCTCGCGAGTCTATTGAGGAGTCATTTTCTTTTCTTCGAAATAAGAAGGATGTTTCATTTACAGCAAAAGATGAAAGAGAGGTGCTGTCAAGAGGCGAATTAATGTCTACGGCTTTAATGACCTTGTACCTGCAGGAGCAAGGCATAGCCGTCGTGCTTTTGCCGGCACTTGACTTTATGCGTACTGATAGCAATGGCGAACCTGATATCGATTTTTTACGCGTGCATCTTATGGAATTGATGAGAAGACATGATGATGCCGATCTTTTTATCACTCAAGGGTTCATATTCCGGAATGCCGATGGCGAAATTGATAATCTGCAACGTGGCGGCAGCGATTATACGGCATCTCTCATTGGTGCGGCTATCGGAGCGGATGAGATTGAAATATGGACCGATATTGACGGAATGCACAATAATGATCCGCGTTATGTTGAAGGTACAAGTCCTGTTAACCAACTTCATTTCGAGGAAGCCGCCGAACTTGCGTATTTCGGGGCAAAGATTCTTCATCCCACATGTGTGCTTCCAGCCAAGCTCAACAATATTCCGGTGCGTTTGCTGAATACAATGTGCCCGGAGGCTGAAGGCACTTTGATATTCAATGCCAGTCCCACACACACCATCAAGGCTGTGGCTGCGAAGGATAATATCACGGCTATAAAAATAAAAAGTGGAAGGATGCTTCTCGCATATGGCTTTTTACGTAAGGTTTTTGAGATATTTGAAACTTACCGCACTCCGATCGATATGATAGTCACTTCCGAAGTGGGAGTTTCCGTGACGATCGACAGTGAACAAAATCTTGATGCTATTGTCGCCGATCTCAAAAGATTCGGGACTGTCACTGTTGACAGGGATATGGTGATCATCTGCGTAGTAGGGGATCTTGAATGGCAGAATCGTGGTTTTGAGGCCAATGTCGTCAATGCGCTCAAAGATATCCCCGTGCGTATGATTTCTTATGGCGGAAGCAATTATAATATTTCGTTGCTCGTCCGCAAATCCGATAAAATCAAGGCACTCAACCTTTTGAGCCATAGCTTGTTTAATTGATAATAGAATTTCACCTTCGCCCATGTTTCCTGTTGAATGCTTCCGAAATATACCTACACCTTTTTACTTCTATGACCTGTCTTTGCTGCAGGATACGCTTGATGCCGTGAAACAGGCATCTTCCGGATCTTCATTCAAGGTGCATTATGCTGTGAAAGCAAATAGCAACGACCGCATTCTACGTATGATCGCTGCGTTTGGATTCGGTGCGGATACGGTTAGTGGCGGAGAGATTGCAAAAGCCATTGAGTGCGGTTTTGATCCTGCCGACATTGTTTTTGCTGGCGTCGGCAAGACGGATGCGGAAATATCCGAAGCCTTACGGATTGGAATAGGGTGTTTCAATGTCGAATCTGCCGAGGAACTTGATATCATTATTGAATGGGCATCTCGGCTCGACAAAGTCGCACCGGTCGCACTACGTGTAAATCCGGAAATAGACGCACATACTCATCACTATATTACCACCGGTCTGGCTGAAAATAAATTTGGCATCGCTATGTCGATGATTGATAATCTGGTGCGTAAATGTGTCGACAATAAACGCGTGGATTTCCGTGGCTTACATTTTCATATAGGATCGCAAATTACCGTCGGTGAGCCATATGAAGAACTCTGCCGCCGTATCAATCATATTGTCGGGCATGTCGAATCAATGGGTATCAATATCCCCATAATAAATGTCGGAGGTGGGCTCGGTATTGATTATGATATGCCAGATGATAATCCCATACCGGATTTCGCCACATATTTTGAAATATTTCGTCGTAGCCTAAAACTTCATCATGTGCATGAAATCCATTTTGAGCTTGGCCGATCGATCGTGGGACAATGCGGTTCTCTGATAAGTCGGGTATTATATGTCAAGAAAGGAGTTGATAAACAATTTGTGATCATTGATGCCGGATTTACGGATTTGATCCGCCCCGCCTTTTATCAAGCGCATCATAAGATAGAAAATATCAGTTCGAATGCGTCAGCCACGAATCGTTATGATGTCGTAGGTCCCATTTGCGAATCGTCTGATGTTTTTGGTGTGGATGAGATCCTTCCTATTACACATCGAGGCGATTTACTGGCGATTCGTTCGGCAGGAGCTTATGGCGAAGTGATGGCTTCGCAATACAATTGCCGATCATTGCCTGGAGCATATTTCATTGAGTAGGACATTTTATGGGCTTTACGATTATATGATCAGATCGTGAAGAATTTTTATATGCTCCGGTGTAGTGCCGCAGCAGCCGCCGACAATGCTTAGCCGATGGCTCCGGATTAATGGCGATAGTATATCGCCAAACGATTTCGGACTTTCCGGATAAACGCCATCCTTGTCAGGAAATCCCGCGCTGGGATAAAAAATAATAGGATAAGGCGAAACGTCGGCAATGTCGCGTATCGACCTTTCCATTCCGCGCGGCCCTTTACAACAGTTTAGTCCGAAAGCGATTGGCCTGACGTCAGGGTTGAGTTTCGTAAGAAATTCTTCCGGCTTATGCCCCGATGGCATAAGCCCGCTGTCATTGTCGATAGTTATGGAAATAATAAACGGCAATTCGGATGATCGTTTCCTTATGGATCGGCATACGCCTTCAATGATCGCTTTCGCTGTGAGTAAATCATATATCGTCTCAACGATCAAAAGGTCGACACCTCCTTCGATCAAAGCTTCAGCCTGTTTTTCATAGACGCGACTTATTTCATCGTAATCCGGGCCATATGATACGCGACGTAAGAGCGAGTATTCCGAGGGGCCAAGTGATCCGGCCACAAAGCGCCGTCGCCCTTGTACAGAAAATCTGGCGGCTTCAGCGCTCGCGATGCGTGCCGCACGGTAATTCAGTTCTCTTACGAGATCGCATGTCTGATATCTCTGCTGCGACAGGGCATTGGCGTTGAACGTATTTGTTTCGATTATATCTGCTCCTGCTTCGAGATATAGGCGATGGATGGCGGTGACGATTTCAGGAGCGGTAAGACATAGAATATCGTAATTCCCGGAAAGGGTCACAGGATGTCCTTTTAGTCTCGTGCCACGATATTGCTCTTCCGATAGCTTGAGCCTTTCAATTATGGTTCCCATCGCTCCATCGAGTAATAATAACCGATGAGAGATTAAGTTTGAGATTATGTCGCCTGTAAATGCCATATTATCCGCAAAAATAGACATTATTCAGCTAAAAACTTTGTATATTTGTGTTTATAATCGAACAATTATTTGATGATTACATCGATAACAGACTTTAATCTTCACTCCTACAATACATTTCGCATCAATGCAAAATGTAGAGAGTTAATTGAATATACTTCGTCAGACGATCTCCCGTCCGTGATGCGGATGGTCGGCGACCGCCCATTCGTAAATATCGGAGCCGGAAGCAATATGCTTTTCACTGAGAATTTCGATGGCGTGGTGCTTCACTCTCGGATTCTTGACATCTCTTCTGTAGCGGTCGGAAAGGATAAAATGCTTCTCAGGGTGGGAGCCGGTGTCGTTTTCGACGATTTGATTCAGCAATGTGCCGGATCCGGTCTTTGGGGGATAGAAAATCTGTCTGGAATCCCTGGCGAGGCGGGAGCTGCCGCAGTGCAAAATGTCGGAGCGTATGGTGTGGAGGTTTGTGATGTACTGCAAAAAATAGAGTGTTATGACGTTCAGACCGGATCGTATGTCACATTTTCGAAAGATGATTGTGGCTAAGGGTAACGCCCTTCTTTTTTTTAAAATCCCGCAAAAAACAACCGATATATCGTTACGCATATAGTGATCGAACTTTCGTCAGTGCCGGCTCCAAGAATAACCTATGGCAGTCTGCATGCTTCAATAGGAGATTCGCGAATAACTTCTCCTCAGACAATACGTGATGCCGTGATTGCTGTTCGCAATGCGAAACTGCCGTCGGTCGATGAATTCGGCAGTGCGGGCAGTTTCTTTAAGAATCCCGTGGTGGAACGTGATTTCTACATCCGCTTATGCAGGAGGATGCAAGTGGAAAACGGGAAAGAAGTAATTGTGCCACACTATGATCTCGGCACGCATGTAAAGATACCTGCTGCATGGCTTATAGAGCAATGTGGGTTTAAAGGCTATGCGGTCGGCAACGTCGCGGTATGGCATCTGCAGCCCCTTGTGATAATTAATAAGACCGGGAAGGCGACGGCTGACGAAATTCTGGCTCTCGAGCAGTTGATCATAGAAAAAGTTAGTGAACGGTTCGGTATAATCCTTTCGCCGGAGGTTGAGCATATAGTCAGTCCTCGGCACATTTATAATCTCCAATAAAGCGTTATGAGTAGTACATTTATTATAGAGGGCGGTCACAGGCTACATGGCGATATAGAGCCGCAAGGTGCAAAAAATGAAGCGCTTCAAGTGATAAGCGCCGTGTTGCTTACGGATCGTGAAGTTCATATTACCAACATTCCCGAAATCCTTGACGTGCGAAATCTCATTGAATTGCTGCGTGGAATGGGCGTGAAGGTGACACGTAATGGTAAAGGAGATTTTACATTTTGTGCCGCGACGATTGACGAAGAATATATATCGAGTAAAAGCTTTATAGAAAAATCGGCGTCGCTTCGCGGCTCTGTTCTCGTTGTCGGTCCATTGCTCGCAAGGTTTGGCAAGGCCTATTTCGCCAAACCCGGAGGCGATAAGATCGGACGGCGCAAAGTAGCCACCCATATTTTGGG
>CAJJOX010000038.1 GCA_905193485.1 uncultured Porphyromonadaceae bacterium
TCGCGGACAAAAATGACAAAAAAACTATAAATGACCGATTAATTAACATGCGTGAAACCATTTTTCTGAGGTTTAATTGTTAATTTTATTTTATTTCCAATAACAAATATAATGTCGACGGATTTTAGTTCCACTTTCATACCATTCTTTACAGGACTACCACTGCCTATAGTAAGCCTTACTCCATCGGGACATTGTATTGTCACGAATGTGCCGGTCTTAAATTGCAGGGTCGTTTCTTTTGAAATTTTGATGGTTTTAGAACTTATCTCGGTTCCCTCTTTATTAGTGTTCGTTATCTTAACAGAAATTTCCTTTGATGTCTCGGCTTCAAGGGCAGTGGGTTGGGCGGACTCGGCCTTATCAGGGATATTATTTATTCTCTCAGTCCAAGCCTTTCTTAGATCCTCGGGAAGCATTTCAATAAGACGATTGGCTTCGTTACGGGTATCCTTACTGATTTCCGACTGAGTGGCTATTTCACATAGCCTTTGATAATTTTGTGCGAATTCTTTAATTTTTGTGGCATCGAGGCCTAAATCAGTTATGACACCCATATTCGACGTAGTGAACGTTAAGCATTGTTCGAGAATTTCAGATTTGTTGCTTGTTTCGAGAATGTTCATAATTTTGTTGTTAACAGCATTCCGGACATCTTGAATATGATTCTCTTTTTGATCAAGCGAATCAAGATACTCAATAGCTTCAGAATATTTGCCGGAATTTAATAAATCCTGAAAATGCGCTTCATCAAAGGCTGCTGTATCAATATTTGAGGCATCTAAGGTCTGTCCTTCCGCGGGGGTAGTAGTATTGCTACATGATTTGGATACTAAAAAAATGCTTATTATAACAATCGCTAATAAAATGAATATAGTAATATACGCCGGTTTAATTTGTCCTAACCGGCTGTGAATAGATTGTCTGGCACAATCATCACAGACATCGGCAATTTTTGTGAAATTAGAAAGTGGTTTTTTTGAATGGCATTTCTTACAGATTCGAGATTGTGCCTTTTCCCGTTTCTGACAATCAATGCATACCTCAGAGTCTGGATCAAGAAAATATTCATTGGAAAGGAAACGATTACACGAAACGCATCTTCTTTTTCTTTCTGTCGAGTGTGTGTTCTTGTCAATAAGGGCGGAAATATTGTTGCGTAGTTTGATATATTTTCCAGCTACATCATTTATGTTTTTACGTTCTGACACGTCAGAAGCAGATTGCTCATAATTCCTAAGCGTTGAGATGATGTCTGAGCAATCAGCCTCTATTGAGGTTAAGAGCGGCAGTGTTTCAGCGGATGGGTTTACTGCAATGGTCAATATCTCTTGATTATACTCATTCAGTTTCGATTCAAGATCTGAAATATTAATCTCCTCGATTTCTTGCTCCGGAGCAAAATTGGGAGAGATGGCAATCCAGTGAAACCGCTTGAGATTGTCTATAATCTTAAGATTGGGCGTGTCTATATTACAACAGATTACCTTGCCTAAATTCTGTTTGGAAAAGGAATTGTCGTATGTCAGTAATTGAATGTCTGATGACTTGGTGAAAATATTGGGTAAGTTAGATTTTAGCCAATCGACTTCAACTGAAACATCCGAAAATTTGTCAATTCTGTACTGAAGGATTCCGCCTTCATTGATGAAGAACAAATTTCCGCGAGAAAACAGTTTATCGAACAAATAGTCGAACCACTCAAAAAGAATTTTTAAATCCGGAGTAAACTTATAGTCATCTAATACAATGGATATTCCAAAAAAAGCATTCGGCCGTCCCTCTTTCTCCATCAATCCATAGCATAAATAACTATAAATTGTTGTGCCGTCTTCCTTACGGTTTACCATAAGGCGTTTGCCTCTGCGGGTAGAGATATAGAAACTCTTGAAATAATCATTCCAAGAGGCTATGCCTTCAAAGAAGTTAAAGCCATGTGGTGAACCATAAATATATGTTGAGATCATAATATTATTTTATAACTTTCCACAGTTCGGCACAATACCAATCGTCTTCAAGAGTCCATACTTCTCGGCCATTTGAAGTCGTATTGAAAATTCCGGATGAGAAGCATACAGCCTTGAAATTATATTGGCCGTAAAGCAGTTTAAGGAGGCCTCTGTTTTGGTATTTGTTGAAAATCCCAGGATATTGTTGACTTATGTTGGCGAAGAATGTTGATAGGATCGGCTTGCCGCTTCCGTTGTATTGGCTGCCACGGTGCTTGTCAGCTTTGTTAAATAGGAAAACAACTTTATCGTTGGGAGAAATAAGATTTTGCATACTACAGATTTTTTGCGCATACAGATTGCGCTCTCCTTGGGTTTCTCCCCATCCTTGTTCAACAAAGAAGACCCAAACTTTGCGATTGGATGCAGTTCGTATGGCATTGATATATGTCGGGAATGTCAGTGCTGAAGATCCGTCAAAGTAATGTTCTCCCGGAGCTTCAAGAATCTGGCAAAGTGGATGTCCCGATGGATCCAAGACCTTTACCAACATGAAACTTATAATGTCCGTACCACCGGGAGTATATTGGTCATAAACCATTTCCTTAAGATTGGCACACATTTTTGCATAATGCTTGTCGGTCTTTGGACGAAACACTTCCTCGGGAATCACTTGATAGTCGTGGCCTTCGAGAAAACGGATCATTCGCATTAGTGCGAGCGTTTTACCTGATGCAGGTGATCCGAAGAACACGACAATTGGTGTCTGATTATCGGGTATTGTAACTGTGATAGCGTTAACATCTCTTTGTTCTTCTTCGGTATAGGTGTCATTCATGACATCGAATGTTTTGTGCTGTCGTGTTTGTTCGCTCTGATTCCTGCTTTCCGAATTTTCATTATCTTGATCAACAAGACTGTCGAATTTATTAGCCATATCTGTTAGATTGCGTTATTTTTACTTAAATGCTATATTGAAAAAGATGAAGCCCGAAATATCCACCAGAAGCGCTATTAAAACCCACCAAATGAACCCGTGTCCTTTATACTTGTCCGTAGTAAGATAATCTTTCCATACATCTGGAACACTGAGCATGGCTTTTGCTTCGGGCATTGCACCGTCACGAGTGTACAGATCCTTATCCGAGTCTTTGAAATTTATATATTGTGAGTTTGCTTTAATGTAAGCATAGCCATTATTTAGATCTTCGATAGCGGCTTGTATAATATCGTTATCAACACCTTTCATATTGGTAATATCTTTTAACGCCAATTTGTTGTTGGCAATCAAAGATTCCAATTCTTTTGAACCCATGGTCGCTTTTATGTCTGAAATTTCTTTATCACATGAGGCACGATACAGTTTTAATTGTTCATATGCCTGCGCCTGATAATAGTTAATTGTCGTCAGCCATTGTGTACGAGTTTTACCAACATTTGTAACCCGCTGTATTTTTGTTGGATTATTTACGTCTGTCGACAGAGTCCGGTCAAGTTCGACCAAAATAGTTTCAAAGCGATTGCCGATGCCAATCGCACTTGGGTTGTCAATTTCAGCAATAAGACGGAGAATCAATGCATCAACTGCTTCATTCTTGCTCTTATATTTCTGGTTGATTTTTTTTATTTCAACATTGTTGTCTTTAAGTCCTTGAAGATACCCTTGTGTTCTGTTTAAATCTGTGGTAATGACATTCTTTATGGAAGCTCGATAAAGAAGAGTATGAGTATTGGTGGGAAGACTGACAAAAAGCCAAAAAACGATAAGACCCAGAAACGAAATCAGAAATGCGCCTGTTCTGCCAAACAATTTGCCATAATAATCAGATTGCTTGTCTAATGCCTTAAGTATTTTGCTAAAACAAATAGAGGCGACAATGAAAAATATGACAGCAATCATCCAGGCTCCATAAATAGTGATGGATGGTTGCCAGATGTACAGGGATTCAGCGGTCCAAAAACAACTGAATCCGGCAAGTGCGATAAATGCGATTATCGCGATGATACGGAGGTAATTCAGCCTATTCATAATATAATATAGGGGTTTTATGTTCAATTCTATTAGAGAGTATCTCTAAGTGAGAGATTTTGATAATAAAAAAACGCTTGCTAATCATGTATTTTACCGATGAAGCAAAAGGGTATTGCTAAACAATGTCATTGTTAAGAAAAATTTTTTAATTTTTCTTTCAAATAATGCCTTCTATATCAAAAATAATTTGCAACTTTGCCATTGATTTAGTATCTCTCACTTAGAGATTTGGACGATTCCTAAACAAAGATGCCTCAACCCTAACTGGTGTTGAGGCAATAGTGTTTTTATAGGGCAAGGACGTTCTGATGGATTATTTCAGGCTTTTGATAATTAGGGAATTCGCGCGGTCGACGACGGAGGTGTCGAGGCTGGCGAGATAGATTTGGGTGGTGGCTTCGCTGTCGTGTCCCATGCCTTCGGAGATAACGGATAGCGGTATGCCCTTCGCTTTGGCAGCAGAAGCCCAGCTGTGGCGTGCGACATAGAGTGTCAGTGGGATAGGAATGCCGACCATTTCGGCGATTCGTTTGAGATTATGGTTGATGTTGTAGCCGGTGTTGCGGTATGCGCATCGCTCGTTTGTACCGGGATTGCGGATTATGGGCAGCAGATAGGCAGATGCATTCTCGGGGTATTTATCGAGAATCATCTGCATTTCCTTTGTCCATGCTATTACGAGTTGTTGGCCGGTTTTGCGCCGACGGTAGGTGACGTAGCCGTTTTTGAGATCTGTCTTTCTCAGAAAAGCCATGTCGATGAAACTCATCCCCCTGAGATAGAAGCTCATCAGAAACATATCGCGGGCATAATCAAGTGTCGGTGTCAGCGACAGATCCAATGCTTTGATTTTCTTGATGACTCCCAGTGGCAGAGCGCGTTTTATCGTTTTGTCAATTCCCGTATAGACATGACGGAACGGATTGCGGTTTTCGATGATGTCATCCTCGACAGCACGGTTGTATACTGCACGGAGTATGCGCGTATAGAATGATATGGTGTTCAGTGCAACACCTCTTTTCTTGTGCCACACCTCATAATCCTCCATTGTTTCCGATGTTATGCAGTCGAGCATTATATCCTCACCGTTGCGGAACTTCTTGAAGCTGTTGAGAGTGGATCTATAGGTTTCCGAAGTGCGGGGCTTCCCGTTCTGTTTTAGTTTGGCTATGATACTTTCCATGAAGTTGAACAGGGTGTATTCATGTGCATAGCGGTTGAACTCGTCGATTACGTCATCGGCCGAATGGTTCAGACCGTTGGCACCCAGCTTCCGGCCAATCTTTGTTAATCGCTCTATGTCCCAGCGGATGCGCTCGCGGATGGAGAGAATGAACGATTTCCGTTCGACACTGTGGGCGGCCGTTACCATTGAGCGGCCTTCATCCCATTCATAGGGATAGATTTTGTAATCGGTCGTAAGTTGTCGAGTCTTCCTTTCGTGGATGATCTGATAATAGATCGTGCCCTCGTGATCTGCCACAGACGAGGGACGGAACTTTACTTTTATCGAAGCCATATAATTTGATTGATTTTCTGGTTGCATCATGCCAATATAGTCGTTATGTGATGGATATTCATTACGCTGCGTTGATATTGTGATGTGTCTGAGGCTTCCTGTGAGGGTGGTGCGTAGGTATGGCATAAAGCAGGAGCCAAACACCTGTGGCCGGTGTTTGGCTCCTGTCTGTTTCTGAAATGATTTGTAAGGCGGTCGGCAGCCGTTAGCCGATGAGTGAGTGGCCGGTCATTTCTTTCGGCTGGGGCAGACCCATGATCGAGAGAATGGTGGGTGCCACATCGGCGAGTTTGCCGTTTTCAACGTGGGCGTCCTTCCGGTTGGTGACGTAGATGCAGGGCACCGGGTTGAGGGAGTGAGCCGTGTTGGGGGTGCCGTCGGCGTTGATGGCATTGTCGGCGTTGCCGTGGTCGGCAATGATGATTGTTTCGTAGTCGGCGGCTTTAGCGGCTTCGACGGTGTCGCGCACGCACCGGTCGACTGCTTTTACCGCTTTTTCGATGGCTTCATAGACTCCGGTATGGCCTACCATGTCGCCGTTGGCATAGTTGACTACGATGAAATCGTATTTCTCAGACTTGATCGCTTCGACGAGCTTATCGCATACTTCAAACGCGCTCATTTCGGGCTTGAGATCGTAGGTGGCGACTTTGGGTGATGCCACGAGGATGCGTTCTTCACCTTCGTAAGGAGCCTCACGGCCGCCGTTGAAGAAGAATGTGACATGAGCGTATTTTTCCGTTTCAGCAATGTGGAGCTGTTTCTTGTCGAGCGAAGAAAGATACTGTCCGAGAGTATTGTCGACGTTTTCTTTGTCAAATATGATGTGAACGCCGGTGAATGAAGCGTCGTATGGCGTCATGCAGTAGTATTGCAGGCCGGGGATGGTGGTCATGCCCGCTTCCGGAATGTCGTGTTGCGTAAGCGCGACGGTAAGCTCTTTGGCGCGGTCGTTGCGGTAGTTGAAGAAGATCACGGCATCATCTTCTTTGATCGTGCCGTCGATGGTCGCGTTGTTGATGGGCTTGATGAATTCGTCGGTGACGTCATTGTCGTAGGACTGCTGTACGGCCTGAACCATGTCTGTGGCCTGTTCGCCTTCGCCTTTGACGAGAAGATCATAGGCCACTTTTACGCGTTCCCACCGTTTGTCGCGGTCCATAGCGTAGTAGCGGCCGATAATGGAAGCGATCTGGCCTGCCGATTTTGAGCAGTGTTCCTGTAGCTCGCGGATAAAACCGATGCCTGAATGAGGGTCGGTGTCACGGCCGTCCATGAAGCAGTGGATGTAGACCTTCTCAAGACCATAGTGCTTGGCTATGTCGCAAAGAGCAAAAAGATGGTCGAGCGAAGAGTGTACGCCGCCATTGGAGGTAAGCCCCATGAAATGGATGGCCTTACCGCTGTTTTTGGCATATGTGAAAGCGCTTTTGATCTCCGGGTTTTCAAGGATGGAACCATCGGCACATGCCTTGTTGATTTTCACGAGATCCTGATAGACCACACGTCCGGCACCGATGTTGAGGTGTCCCACCTCGGAGTTGCCCATCTGTCCGTCGGGCAGACCAACGTTTTCACCGGATGCCTGAAGCTGGGAGTGTGGATATGTTGCAAGAAGTTGATCCCAATAGGGTGTGGGCGTGGAGAATATGACGTCGCCTTTGGAGTGGTTGCCAATTCCCCATCCGTCGAGAATCATCAGAAGAGCTTTTTTGGCCATGATGCGAGTTGTGTTTTTAAGTTTGTCGTTTGGGTTAATTTTATTCAATGGTGCAAAGTTAATGATTTTTTTGCTTATCTTTGCCGAAAATACTCTGTAAGTTATGAGAAGAACACTTGTTTGCGCTATATTGATGCTGACTGCGTTTGTCGGTGCGAAAAAGGCTTCGGCCGAGTTCCGTTACGGGCCTACGGCCGGAGTCAATGTGTCTGATCTGAATTTCAAACAAGATATATGCACTGTCGACAAGAGCGTGGGTTATTCGGCCGGCGTGACCGGCGAGCTGATGTTTCCCGGCATCGGTTTCGGCATCGACATAGGCCTGCAATATGAGCAGCGCGGCGCCACTATCCATTTCGGCGAATACAAAATGTGGCAGATGGAAGGCTACGGCACTGACCGTTCATATCTCCACTATCTTGTGATCCCGTTGCATCTTCGCTTCAAATATACTAATATGAACGGGTTTGAAGATGTCCTTGCACCTTTCGCATATGCCGGCCCTTCGGTCGGAATACTGGTCGGCCATAGCAAGATCGACTGCCTGAGCTATCCGTTTGGCGAGCTTGGAATCGATTTTGGCATCGGTGCGGAAATCAAGCGTAAATGGCAGATTTCGGCAAGTTATACCATGGGTGTGACTTACGCTCTTAAAGACAAGATTCTCACCAATTATTCGGCCCGGAATTCAGTGTGGGCCGTTAAGGTGGCTTATTTGTTCTGACCGGTAGTCGGTGCAAGCACAACATTTTGTGATCCCGTGTCAAGCGCGTTGCCGCGCTCGGATGCGGGATAATTGTATATGCGCAGCCCGAACTGCCGCGCTGTCATCACGGCGTGCTCAAACAATTCACTTTGGACAGCTTCATAAGCGGTCCATGCCGTCGTCGTATAGCAATAGATCTGCAATGGCAGACCGGCCGGGGTGGGATCGAGTATGCGCACGAGAATCTGCTGGTCGGTGGCAATGAGTTTATGTCCGAGCAGGTAGTTGCAGAGATAAGCGCGGAACAGTCCGATATTGGTCTGGGCGGTGCCATTGACGCATGCTACTCCCGGATCGTAGAATTGTCCGTCGGCTTTGACACGTGAGAGGAACTGCTGCATGCCCGGCAGCGCGCTGACCGCGTCGATAAGAGCCGGCGTGGCCGCGGCGATGGAGTCGGCGTCGATATATAATGCACGGCTGATAAGACGGCAGCCGCTGTCCGACATCCCGCGCCAGTTCTGAAATGATGTGCTCACGAGGGTGTAGGGCGGAAGGGTGACAATGGTGTTGTCCCAGTTCTGCACCTTGACAGCAGTGAGCGACATGTCGATCACTATGCCGTTGGCGATTGTTGAAGGCACTACAATCCAGTCTCCGATCCGGAGCATGTCGTTCTGCGACAGCTGCACCCCGGCGACGAAACCGAGGATGCTGTCCTTGAAAATCAGCATCAGGGCGGCAGCAAATGCACCGAGGCCGGCAAGCAGAGCCGCCGGCGATTTGTCGAAAATCACCGAACCGATAATTATGAGCGAGATGATCCACACGATGCCCGTGAGCACGTCGCGTATTCCACCGAGAGGGAGGTTTTTTGTGTTTTCGCGTTCGTTGTAGCGTTCCCAGACAAAAGTTATGATGGCATTGATGGCGCGGGTGATCGTGACGATCAGATAGATCACGATGCCGAGCCGGAACAGATGGAGCAGCGTCGAAGTGGTGTCAAACGCGAGTGGAAGCAATCCGAGAATGACCAGAGGAGGAATTATATGCGAGCATTTCGACAGGACATGCTCTTTAAGAAGCGAGTCGCCGATGCGTGTGTGGCGCCATGCCACTATGCGGCGCGTGATCCACAGCACGATGCGGCGTATCGCCCATCCGAGCAGCAAAGCCACGGCCACAATGACCGCGACGTAGATCGTTTCTTCTATCCTCGGATCATGGCTTAGACCGATGTGATTTATGAGAGCTCGGATGTTGTCGAGGAGCCATACTGCTACCTGATGCGACGGGATAATGGATGTGATGGATGTCATATTGTCGGGCTGTTTTCAGAAAAAAACGCATGACGCGAGCCGAATGTTTTGTGGCAATGCGCTATCTTTGCTGACGCGACACGTATTTTGTCACGATCTCCGGGAGGAAGTGTCCGCGGTAAGGACCCTGATCCGGTGAGCAAGGCGATGTGGCGGGTATAACATTAGAAAAAATCCACCTATGGGCAATACAATATATTTTGATGAAGAATGCGGGCGTGCCAATCCGTTCGGCGCGGTGATGTATATGATGACCAAGCCGGTGGGAGCCGCATGCAACATGCGGTGTGACTATTGCTATTATCTCGAGAAGGGGGCAGGTCTCGGGCGTCAGCTGATGAGCGAGGAAACGCTTGACGAGTTCGTGCGTCAGTATATCGAATCGCAGACGGTGGAAGAAGTGGTCTTCACGTGGCATGGCGGGGAGGCGATGATGCGGCCGTTGTCATTCTATGAGCATGCGGTGGAACTGCAGCGGCGATATGGCCGCGGGCGCAGGATCATCAACTGCATCCAGACCAACGGCACGCTCATCAATGACCGGTGGTGCAGCTTTCTGCGGGCAAACGGATGGCTCGTGGGCATATCAATCGACGGCCCCGAGGAACTCCACGATGAATACCGTCATACGGCGGGTGGAGGCCCGACGCATCAGACTGTGATGCGCGGCATACGCATGATGCAGCGTTATGGCGTCGAATGGAACGCAATGGCGGTAGTCAATGACTATAATGTCGAGTATCCCGAAGAGTTCTATGATTTTTTCAAATCGATAGGCTGCCGTTATCTTCAGTTCACGCCGATCGTGGAGCGGCGGCATGAGAACGGCAACGGCCGTCTGGCTTCGGTGACAGATGCCGATAGCAATGGCGTCGCCGTCACTGCGGAGAGTGTGACCGGAGCGCAGTGGGGTGAATTTCTATGTCGCGTGTTTGACCGTTGGGTGCGGGAAGATGTCGGCCGTGTGTTCGTGCAGCTCTTTGACTCGACGCTTGCCCGTTGGGTGGGCGCGCAGCCCGGAGTGTGCTCCATGGCGCGTGAATGCGGTCATGCGGGAATTGTGGATTGGAACGGCGATGTCTATTCGTGTGACCATTTTGTGTTTCCGCAGCATCGTCTGGGCAACATACATGACAATACGCTCATCGAGATGATGACTTCGCCCGAGCAAATGGCTTTCGGTGCTAAAAAAAGAGGATCGTTGCCGCGTCAATGTCGCGAATGCCGTTTCACGGATATCTGTAACGGCGAATGTCCGAAAAACCGATTTGCGCTGACAGCCGACGGAGAGCCGGGACTGAACTGGCTGTGTGAGGGGTATCGGCGGTTTTTCAACCATGTCGCTCCCGCGATGGACTTCATGGCCGGTGAATTGCGGGCCGAGAGGGCTCCAGCCAATGTGATGGAGTGGATGCGCGGACGCCGTTGATCACTCGTCGTTGAGAAAATCATCGTCGAAGTCGAAATCCCAGCCCATTGATTCTGTGTCCTGATAAGATTCTTCAGTAAACTGAGAAAGCTTTCGGCTTTCGCGCTTGGTGGGACGACCAAGACCTTTGCGTCGGTCGATAAAACCGCTGATTTTTACCACCTCGAGCAGATCGAGTTCGCTGCGCGGCGTGATATTTTCCATATAGTCGGGCACGAGTTTCGCGCCAAGACGGTTGGCTGTGAGGGCAAGTACACGGAAAGAATAGGTGACCGGAGGCTTGCGCACACGGATTATATCGCCTACTTTAATCATACGTGACGGTTTTGCCGGGATGTCGCCGATAAACACACGTCCTTTCTTGCATGCGTCGGTGGCGATGGTGCGTGTCTTGAAGATGCGCACGGCCCAAAGCCATTTGTCGATTCTCACTTCAGCCATATGCGATTCGTTAAGCCGGATTGTGGTTGTGTAAAAAGGTTCACTTGTTGTTGAATTGGTTCATGGCGGTTGCGGCACCTGCAAGGCAGAAGGTGCGTATGGCGTCAAGAGCGACATCTATGCGTTGAGGCAATGCAAGGCGTTGCTCGGGAGTGAACCGTCCAAGCACATAATCGATCTGACAGCCGCGAGGAAAGTCGTTGCCGATACCAAAACGCAGCCGCGGATAAGCGTCGGTGCCAAGCATTTGTGCTATATTCTTCAGTCCGTTGTGCCCGGCGTCGGAACCTTTCATTTTCAACCGAATGGCACCGAACGGGAGTGCGATATCGTCGACAAGCACGAGGATATGGTCGATATCGATGCCTTCTTTGTCGCGCCAGTAGCGCACTGCATTGCCACTGAGATTCATATATGTGGATGGCTTGAGCAAGACGAGCTGTTGGTTTTTCAGCCGCATATCGGCCACATCGCCATAACGTTTTGTCGAAAAAGAGATATTGGATGCCTCTGCCAAGGCATCCAATATCATAAATCCTATATTGTGGCGGGTATTGGCGTATTCGTCGCCGATGTTGCCAAGCCCCACAATGAGATATTTCATACGTGAAATGTTTATTTTTCAGCGGAAGCTGCTGCACCACGGGCGGCACGAGTGAGCTGTACGGCGCAGACGACGGCGTTTTTGGCGTTCATCAGTTCAAGACCTTCGAAGTGGAGGTCGCCGATCTGAAGAGTTTTGCCGAGAGCGAGGTGATCTACGTTGATGACTACGCGTTCGGGGATATTGGTGTAGGGGGCTTTCACCTTGATCTTTTTCATCGAGAGAGTGAGCTTACCACCGGCTTTCACACCTTCGGCGTGTCCTTCGAGTCTGACGGGCACTTCGATGGTTACGGGTTTGTCTTCGGTGACTTCGAGGAGATCCATGTGGAGGATGGAGTCCTTGACGGGATGGAACTGGATGTCCTTAAGCACGGCCATGCGTTTGCTGCCGTTGACGTCGAGTTCGATAGCGAAGATGTCGGGGGTGTATACGAGATTACGCACAGCGTCTTGAGATACAGTAAGGTGTTCGGCTGTGTGCTCTTTGGTGTTAAGCACTACGGGGATTTTCTTTTCGTCGCGGATAGCTTTTGTGGCTTTTTTGCCGAGAGCGGTACGGGGCTCGGCTGCGAGCTGATAAGTTTTCATTGTTGTGTAAAAGTTTGTGTTACTAAAAATTAAGTTGGTTAAATGCTCCTTAATTTCCCATCACACGCGGGATGCTAAAAAGCGACTGCAAAGTTAATGAATTTATTTCTCATAAACAACACGTCGGAATTTTTTGGTTTTGTTTTGATGGAAACGTCTGAAAACCACTGATGAATGGTATCCGGAGGATAAGCTGATCGTGTTAGCGTTATTTAACTAAAAATATTCAGGCAGAGGTTAAATACAGTTTGGAATTAGAAAAAAATACGGTATTTTTGTGAAAACCAATCATAAGGCTATGAATGAAGACACTAAACACATAGAGCAGGAAAATAATTTCATTAATGGCTGTCAGGAGTGCTGTGTAATCTTCAATATGGCACATATCTGTCTTTGGATCAGTTGTCAGTTTTTTCAAGGGCAATATAAATCACTATCCATTTCAAAATAATGCCGTATGGACAATACAGACGGCAATACATACAGACAGTAGATACGCTACAGATAAATCTGCGGATCAAGGGAAATTCATATGAAATACTAAAATAGCAGTAATCCATGAAACGAATCAGAAGAACAATTTTAGTCGCTTTAACGGGAATGGTTGCGTCGTTTGCTTTTGCCGCCCAGATAGTCCAGGATGAGATGCTTGAGACTTTCCAACGGCTTGCCCGCATAAACAGTCAGTCAAGCGAGGACAGTGTTTCAACTTACGGTCAGTATCTTATGGCTCTTGAGATCGAGCGGACTGTCAATGAAATCCTGAAAAGTGATCCTGATGCGGGATGTGTGACGGTGTCGCCGACAAATTATGTATATGTCAGGATAAGCCCCAACATAAAGAAGCCATGTAAGGTGTTGGGCGTATCGTGCCATCTTGATGTCACACCTGAGGCTCCCGGAGGGAATATTGTTCCGATTGTCGATACGCGAA
>CAJJOX010000039.1 GCA_905193485.1 uncultured Porphyromonadaceae bacterium
CCCCCCCCCCCCCCCCGCGCCGCCCTGCGGGGGGCCGGCCCCCCCCGCCGTTTCGGACTGTTTAATGAGATGCAGCTGACGCTTGGCGGCGGTCAGGCCAAACTCTCCAATTTCACCGGTGGCACTGAGGCCAACCGTCATCTTGAAGGAACCTACGAAAAAAACTTCTCGCTCAATATCGGGCTCACCCCGGGCTTCATAATGTTTCTCAACAACTATTCGGCCATAGAGGTCAATGTCGGGGTGCTCGGGTTTGGCTACACGCACACGCGATCAGTGACAAATCAGGTGCAGGTGGCACATCGCAACAGCAAGCACGCCAATTTTAAGATCAATCTTTTCTCCATCCAATTCGGTATGGCGTTTTACCTTTAAAGGATCATGAGCATGAAACGACTAATATTTTCAGCACTCGCGGCATTTGTTATTGCCGCCGCTTCGGCTCAGGATAAAGCCGATACTATCGCTATCAGTAGCAGCGGACAATCAGCCAAGCGTATTGTCAAGGGCCGTCCCCACCATCCGGAAATGGATGAGAAAGTGATTGTCGGCAATGATACCGTCAATCTGGTGCTTCGCGAACGCAACTTTGGCCGATACGACCGCGGACTGTTCAATTATCTTTTCATTCCGCGCAAGCAGTGGTCGTTCGGCCTTATGGCATCCTATGGCGAGTTCGACGCCGATGATGTGGAATTGTTTCAGGCCGTCGAGGATTTTGATTTCAAAGGCAAGCAATATGCCCTTCGTCCGGCAGTGTCATATTTCTTCCGCGACAATCAGGCTGTCGGCATAAAATTCGATTATACACGTCAGGAGGCTGATCTCGGACATCTTGCTGTGAATATGGGTGATGACCTCAGCTTTGACATTCATGACATAAGCTACTACTCCTCGAAATATTCCATTGGCGTATTTTATCGCAATTATGTAGGATTGGGACGTGCAAAACGGTTCGCCGTGTTCAATGAGGCCTGTCTGTCATTCGGCAGCGGTTCGTCGCGATTCAAGCGTCCCTACGACGGCAAATTGCGTGACACGAGCACAGATCTTACAGAAGTGGCTCTGAATTTCAGTCCGGGGCTATGTATGTTTATTCTCGAAAATGTAAGTTTCAATGTGTCGTTCGGCGTGTTCGGCGTGCATCTTCGCAACGAAAAGCAAGTGACAGACGGCGTGGAGGAAGGTTCACGGTTCAGCAGCGGAGCTAATTTCAGATTCAATTTGTTCAATATTAATTTCGGAATCGGTGTACACATTTAATAAATATAGAAAGTCAAAAATTCGCTTGACGCTTGCCATTGCGGCAACGGCTTTTTTCGCCGCATGTATATCTAATGATCTACCCTATCCATGGGTGATGCCATCGGTCGATTCAGTGATCGTCGAGAACGTTGATGCCGACGGTCATGCGTTGCTTGACGGAGGTGTCCGTATCGATTCTGTGAACCGGTCCATTTCCATGGAGTTGACCGAATGGGCCGATATCCGTAATGTCAAGGTGGAGGATATCACTTTTTCAGAAGGCACCACATGCCTTGATCCGGAGGTGTTTGAGCATCCTCTTGACCTGACGGAGCCTGTCGCATTCAAGCTCGAACGATATGATCGCGTGTTTGAATGGACCATTTCGGCCACTCAGAATATCGAACGATATTTCACCATCGCCTCACAGATCGGCACGTCGCGGATTGATGTGGAAAACCATACTGTCACGGCTTCCGTGCCTATGGCTCAGCCGCTCGATAATATTTTGGTGCGAACGTTGAAATTGTCCGGTCCTCTTGGTGTGATGACTCCCGACATTGTCGGGCAGCATGTCGATTTTTCCGATCCGGTAAAAGTGTCGGTAAGTGAGTTTGGCCGCGATACCGAATGGATCATTACGGTCATGCAAACCGAAGTGAGTGTCGAATTGGAACGAATCGATGCCTGGACCAATGTCGCATGGCTTTATGCCAATGCTGAGGTCGGAAAAACCAATGGTTTCGAATACCGGCGAGCAGATTCCGATGAATGGATTGTAGTTCCAGACGAATGGATCACGCATGATGGAGGCAGTTTTGTGGGGCGACTGATACATCTTGAATCGCAGACCGATTATGTCGCACGCGCCACAAGCGATGAAGACCATTCGGTGGAGATAGATTTCACGACCGGAGATATCGTCGAATTGCCAAACAGTAATTTCACTCAGTGGCATATGGACGGAAAAGTGTGGAATCCGTGGGCAGCTGACGGCACCTCGTTCTGGTCGACAGGCAATCGTGGCGCGACAACATTAGGGCAAAGTAATACCGTACCGCTTTCCAGTCCGTCCTCTTCAACCGGATATGCCGGAGCCGTGCTTGAAACTAAATTTGTGGGTGTGTCGGTTCTCGGAAAACTGGCGGCCGGCAATCTTTTTGCGGGCGATTTCGTGAAGATCGACGGAACAAACGGTATCCTCGATTTCGGCCGTCCCTTTACACAACGACCGACCAAACTTCGTGCACGTCTGAAATACATCACCGCGCCAATCACCGATTGCAGTAGGTCCAATCCCAACTTCCAGTATATGAAGGGCGAACCCGATACGTGTATCGTGTGGTGCTCTCTCGGAGATTGGGATACACCTTACGAAATCCGGACAAATCCCAACAATCGCAAGTTGTTTGATCGTAACGATGCCGGTGTCATCGCTTACGGCGAATATACTTGCGGTTCGACGATAAGCGACTATATCGATGTCGAGATCCCGCTGGATTATGTTGCGACAGACCGCATACCTACTTATATTCTTGTAACTGCGTCGGCATCGAAATACGGAGATTATTTCACCGGCGGACGCGGGGCGACTCTTTATATCGAGAGTTATGAACTGATTTATGATTATTAACCGATAAGTTTACAAACAGATTGTTTCAGATTGATATGGATCTTTTAATGCCAATGTGGTCGATATGGCTCATAATAGCCGTCGCACTTGTGATTATAGAAATTTTCACTTCATCGGGTATCGCGCTCTGCATGGCTCTGGGTGCGATGGCCGGATTTGTCGGCGCATTGTGCGGAGGCGGTATCGAGGTGCAGCTTATCATATGCGCCGTGGCGATGGTGGGCACTCTGTTGTTTGTGCCGAAATTGATGCAACGCTATAACCGTCTGTTCTCTCCACAATCCGACGGCGCAAGCAATATGGATGCTCTTATCGGACGTCGTGGCCGTGTCGAATCCGTGGACTCTGACGTCTCATGCGGGCGCATGAAAATCGATGGTGACCGTTGGGGAGTGCGTACCGCCGACGGTCAGCCTCTTGCCGAAAATCAATTGGTTGAGGTGACAGGCTACGACAGTATTATCCTTATCGTGCGTCCTGTCGGCAAGTGAGAGTATGTGCGGGATATCCCGTGAAAATTATTAAATGTACTTTATTATAAACAATTAAAAAACAACTTAATTATGGAAGTTTGGATTATTCTCGGTGTGTTGTTGCTTTTGGCCATCATCATCGTTTCTAATGCCGTCAAGGTGGTGCCACAATCTGAGACACGTGTGATCGAACGTCTGGGTCGCTTTCACAGCGTTTTGCCCGCCGGACTCAATATAATCTGGCCGTTTATCGACAAGCCCAAGGTGGTCTATACCCGCCGTATCGAGCATGTAGGCAATCGATCGTATGTGCGTGTGTCGACGACGAGTGTCATCGACCTCCGCGAACAGGTATATGATTTTCCCTCGCAGCAGGTGATCACAAAGGATAATGTAACGACCGAAATCAATGCGTTGCTTTATTTTCAGATCGTGGATCCGAAGAAATCAGTATATGAGATCGACAATCTGCCAAACGCGATTGAAAAACTTACGCAGACTTCGCTTCGCAATGTTATCGGTGAGATGGAACTCGACGAAACATTGACATCTCGTGATACGATCAATGCCAAATTGCAGGCCATACTTGATGAAGCTACCAATAAGTGGGGTGTGAAGGTTAATCGTGTGGAACTACAGGATATCACTCCTCCGGAAAGTGTGCGTGAGGCCATGGAGAAACAGATGCAGGCCGAGCGTAACCGTCGTGCCGAAATCCTTAATGCCGAAGGTGAGAAAAAATCCCTCATCCTGCGTTCAGAGGGCGAAAAACAATCAAAAATAAATCAGGCCGAGGCTGCCAAGCAATCGGAGATACTTCGTGCCGAAGGTCAGGCCCGGGCAAAAATTCTTGAGGCTGAGGCCGAGGCTGAGGCAATCCGTCGTGTGAGTGAGGCTGTAGCCGCATCCAATACCAATCCGGCATCCTATATGCTTGCGATGAAATATATTGAAACGCTTGGTGAGATGGTTGAAGGTAAAGACAGCAAGACGGTCTATATCCCGTATGAAGCAACCGGAGTGCTCAGTTCGATCGGATCCATCAAAGAAATATTCAACAAATAGTTACGCAACGCATCCGGTATTTTACCCGGATAATCGAATAGTATGTGCAGACGGCGGCGTGGCATGAGCTACATCGTCGTCTGCGTGTGTTGTCTGCCACGTAGTAAATAGGGAAGGGTAGTTGGGCTGTCGTCAAATGCGTGATTCGTCGGCATAGGAGTAATATCCGGTCGTCGCTATGATGAGATGGTCAAGCACGTTGATGTCGAGTAGTTGACCTCCGGATTTGATTTTTTGGGTCAGATCGTCGTCCTGGACAGATGGTTTCAGATTGCCGGAAGGATGGTTGTGCACGAGAATTATTGAAGAGGCAAGATGTTCTATGGCGAGTTTCATGATGATTTTCGGATCCACTACCGTCGCTGCTGTGCCGCCGCTGCTGATGCATGTGGTCGCGATGACCATGTTGGCCCGTGATAGCATGATGATCCAGAATTCTTCCGTGGCGAGATCCTGAATAGCGTTGCGGATCAATTCATAAGCGTCGGCCGATGAGCGTATGCGTGGCCGCGTTTCGACTTTCAGATCTTTCCGTCGGGCACCAAGCTCAAGAGCTGCGGCGACAGTGATGGCCTTGGCCGGGCCGATACCGGCTATGCGTTTACACATGTCGCGCACCGACATGCGGGCGAGATCGCTCAACGAACGGTTGCTGATGTCGTAAAGTTCACGGCTGAGTTCGATGACGGATTTCCCAGGGATGCCGCCGCCAAGCAGGATGGCGAGGAGCTCTGTGTCTGATAGGGAACGGATGCCGTTGCGTAGTGCTTTTTCACGCGGTTTGTCATCGTCGCTCAGGTCTGCGATGCGTCGGGCGGAGGCAATAGGTGCGGAGTGATGTTTGCTCTGTCTGTCGTTGTTCATGGCTATTTCCCTTTGCGTGCGGCTATCTCTTCGTTGATGTCGCGGCCGCGTCCAAGAATTATTTTTGTGAAGTATGCGCGGATAAAACCGGTGCCATAGCCGACTATCTGCACGACCGACGCCGGTATGGCACGCAGGGCGATGCCGAATGATTTTGTCGATATTAGAGCGGCTGCGAACAGAGCCACAAGATAGATGCCGATGGGTAAAAGCCACCACGGAGAAGCAAAGATTCCGAGTGCCACAAGCACAATACCTGTGATGACGGCTAATGCCGGGAGCATGTGCACGAGTTTGAGCGAATCCGGGTAAAGGAGTTTTAGGGTGATTCGCGAGCGACCGAATACGTGAACCTGACGCCAGAATTTACGAAAGTCGATGCGGCGTTTATGATATACGGCGGCATCGCGGATTAGTCCGATTGAAAAACCGGCCTGACGTATGCGGGTGCTCATGTCGATATCCTCCGAAAACATTTCGCGGAATCCACCGACACGGTCATATACTTTGCGGGAATAACCCATGTTAAAGGAGCGTGGGACAAATTTTTCCATCTGCATCTTGCCGCCGCGTATGCCTCCTGTTGTCAGAAACGAGGTCATCGCAAAACTGATCGCTTTCTGGGTAGGGCTAAAGGATTCGTGGGCTGCGTCGGGACCGCCGAATGCGTCAAGTGGATTGGATGAAAGATGTGCGTCGAGTATCGCGAAATAGTCGGCTGGAATGACGCAGTCGCTGTCAAAAAAGATAAGATAGTTTCCTTTTGAACGTTCGATGCCATAGTTTCTGGCTATGGAGCGGCCTTCATTATTTTTGAAATAATAGTGTACGTCGATTTTGCCGGCATATTTCTCAACCGTTTGCCTGCACGGCAATGTGGAGCCATCCTCCACAATTATCACTTCGAAATCGGTCATTGTCTGTCGTGTGAGGCTGCTGAGCAGATCATCCACTTCATCAATGCGGTTGTAAACCGGTATTATAATTGAATATCTGGGCATTGCTATTATGTTTTGGAATGGTGGCGGATAGTGGAACGCGGAATCAGTTTCTATGACATCCGCGATTCATAGTCGGCAAAGGTGAATCGACGCAGATAGCTGCATTCACCATCGGCGTCACACCATACGATGTCGGGATGTTGGATGCCGTTGAACATGTTTGTTTTGACAGTAGTGTAGTGATTCATGTCCTCGAAACGCAGGCGCTGTCCGGCTTTTAGCGGCTGTGCGAAACTCCATGGGCCGCAATAATCGCCGCTCAGGCATGAGTTGCCGCCCATTCTGTAGGTGGGTAGTGAAGGATTGTCGTCAACGCTTTCAGTAATTGTGGGTCGGTATGGCATTTCGAGGCAGTCAGGCATATGGCAGGCAAACGATGCGTCTATAATTGCTGTGGCCACCCCCTGATTTTTTACGATATCAACCACCGAAGTGACAAGATCGCCGG
Organism: uncultured Porphyromonadaceae bacterium; assembly: GCA_905193485.1. Classification (GTDB taxonomy): domain Bacteria; phylum Bacteroidota; class Bacteroidia; order Bacteroidales; family Muribaculaceae; genus Paramuribaculum. The sequence goes on from CAJJOX010000039.1 coordinate 6,730, forward strand.
TTTGCCAGGTGAAAGCGCTCCCCGGCTCAAGAATCACATTCAGATTGGGATGTCGCTGGCGGAAATTTTTGAGCAGATTGACAAGGTGATCCACATCATAACCTTTGCGTGTCATGAGGTGGCCGCCTCCCATATTGACCCATTTGAGATGTGGAAGGAATTCACCGAATTGTTCTTCAAATGACGCAAGCACACGCTCGAGATCGGTTGATGATGACTCACATAATGCATGAAAATGAAGCCCTTCGATTCCGTCGGGCAGCTTTTCGTCGATCATGTCGCGCGTGACGCCGAAGCGTGAGCCGGGGAGAGCCGGATTGTAGATGTCTGTCTCGATTACCGAACATTGCGGATTGACACGTAGTCCCGGACTCACTCCGGCGGCTGTCGCGCGGGATGCGAATCGTTTAAATTGGCTCAGCGAGTTGAATGTGATGTGTGACGACCCTGCAAGAAAACTGTCGATTGTCTGTTCGGTGTAGGCCGGACAGTAGCTGTGGGCTTTGCATTGCAGATGTTTGTTGCCAAGCTGTAGTTCGTTGAGTGAGGATGCTGTGAAGTGAAAGCCCATCTCACGGAGCGGGCCAAGCGCGCGCCACAGTGAGTTGGCTTTGAAAGCCATGATGATTTCGACCCCTGCGCGGTGACGGACCGAATCTATAAGATTCAGATTGTGACGCAGGCGTGATTCGTAGACAATGTAATATGGTGTGGGCAATTGCGACTCTTTCATCGGATTTGAGGTCAGGATTGGATGATTGAAAAACGGGCGAATTTGAGCAGTAGCACACGGCTGCCGAGATTGCTGAAATTGACTACAATACGAGGATCGGGATGAGATGTGTCGATAGACATTATAACACCCTTGCCGAATCGGTTGTGTTCGATGAACATGCCTTCCGACACCTCATCAACGGTGTGATAGCCTTCCGGAACAGATGCTTTGCTTTTGGCTGATGACTGTGATGGTACTGAAACTGTGGAAACATGAGTCGTCGGACTCAAGCTTTGCCGTGACCGTGAAGGAGATGGTGAATTGTGATATGATTCGGCGTAGGACTCAAACGGACGTTTCACGGGTGCAATCGATGTGCCGGTAGACAGTTTGAGATAGCGTGTGTCAATATCACGCAGGAATCTCGATGGAGACGTGGTGCATGTCATTCCATTGCGATAGCGGCTTGAGGCATAGCTCATCATACAGAAATTTCTGGCGCGTGTGATTGCGACATACAACAGTCGGCGTTCCTCTTCAATCTCGCTGAGCGAATTGTTTGACATGGCCGATGGAAACAGATCCTCTTCCACGCCTACGATAAACACATTGTTGAATTCCAGTCCTTTGGCAGCATGGACGGTCATCAGAGTCACACGTTCCATGGCTTGTCCGTCGGTATCGTCTAAATCCTGATCGGTGGACAAAGATATGTCGCTCAAAAAGTCATTGAGGCTGATGGCCATGTTGCCTTCCTCGGTGTGATTGTCGATAAATTCCCTGACACCGGCCAGCAGTTCGTTGAGGTTTTCCTGTTTTGACAGATTTTCCGGTGTCTTGTCATTGATGAGCATGGAAAGAAGATGCGTACGCTCGATAATCATCCGAGCCAGAGTATCCGCGTTTTCACCGGCGGAATTAGCATTGACAAACGATTGGATCAACGATCTGAAATCTTCAATTTTCCGCCGTGTGCCTGAGTTGAATCCGGTGTTGAAGGCTTCCGGATCGTTTATTACGGTCCAGATGCTCACCTTGGCGTCGATTGCAGCGCGAACAAGCTTGTTAAGGGTCGTGTCGCCGATACCTCTCGATGGAAAATTGATGATGCGGCGAAGAGCTTCGTCGTCGTCAGGATTGACCGCCATGCGGAAATAAGCTATGGCATCTTTCACTTCTTTGCGCTGATAAAACGAGAGACCGCCGTAGATACGGTATGGTATATTGCGTTTTCGGAGTGATTCCTCAAGTACACGGCTTTGCGCATTGGTGCGATAGAGTATGGCAAAATCCTCGAAAGAATCGGATGTGCGCATCTTTAATTGCGATATACGATTGGCGACAAGATACCCTTCCTCGAAGTCGCTGTAGCTTTGCACAACTTCTATGCGCGAACCGATATCGTTGTTTGAAAATACTTTTTTGCGAATCTGCTGGGTGTTTTTTTCGATGAGCGAGTTGGCGGCGTTGATGATGTTTTGTGTCGAGCGATAGTTCTGTTCGAGTTTGAAAATGCGCAATGAAGGATAGCCGCGCTGGAGATTGAGAATGTTGCTGATGTTGGCGCCACGGAAAGAATAGATGCTCTGCGCATCGTCGCCTACAACGCAAAGGCGTTCGTCGGCATTGCACAATTGCGACACTATGACATGCTGGGCGAAATTCGTATCCTGATATTCGTCGACAAGCACATAGCGGAAGAATTCCTGATAATGATGCAGGATGTCGGGATTGTCGCGCATGAGCACGTTGGTATAGTAAAGCAGATCGTCGAAGTCCATCGCTCCGGAACTGACGCAGCGGTCACGGTAGATGCGGTATATCAGATATGTTTCGGGCCGACGGGCCTGTCGGTCAGCTTCCATCACATCTTTCAATGTCGCATATTTTTCCGGTGAAACCAGTGCGTTTTTAGCTGATGAAATAGCTCCGAGCACGGTATTGGGCTTATAGATCTTATCATCGTATCCGAGGTCCTTTATGATGGATTTTACGAGCGACTTGCTGTCGGCGGCATCGTAGATCGTGAAGTTTGAACGGTAGCCTACGCGATCGGCGTTCTGTCGTAAAATGCGGCAGAATATGGAGTGGAATGTGCCCATCCACAGTCGCGACGCGATTTTTGTTCCGACAAGTTGCTCTATGCGTTCACGCATTTCACGGGCTGCTTTGTTGGTGAAAGTGAGGGCAAGGATGCGCCATGGTTCATAGCCAAGTTCAAGCAGATGCACAATCTTGTAAGTGAGCACGCGGGTCTTTCCCGAACCGGCACCGGCGATGACGAGTTCAGGGCCGTCGGTGTAGACAACGGCGTCGCGTTGTTGTGTGTTGAGTTTCTGAAGATATTCTTCCACGGGCTTTGATTACGGTGAGCCGGTTTGGCTTTCTATTGCAAAAATACGAAATTTCGTCGGCAATCCGGCTCTGAATAAATGAAAATCAGGCTTTGTTGTAATGCTTGAACAGTCGACGGAACGATTCAATTTCACCGAAACAAGTGATCATGTCGTCGTCCTGCACTCGTTGGTCCGGGGTCAGGATATCGGTAATCACATTGTAGCGTTGATGCTCGATACCGAGAATGTTGCGGGAGGGTTGTTTGCGCGATACGGCTATGAGGGTGAGTGCGAATTCACTGTCGAGGTCAAGGCTTGAATAGCGAAGACCGACAAAAAGCCGTGGCACATGGAATTTCACCACCATGTGATTTTCATCGACATGCAAAGCTTCGGTGTCGTTTCCGAGTGCCATTTCATTGACGAGGTCGGCGGCCGCACGCTGTTCGGGCGTGATGATGCGGTCGATGTTGAAGCTTTGCAGTATCGATTCATGCAAGTGGTCTATGGCGCGTGCATAGATGTGTGGAACACCGAGCTTTTTGAGAATGGCTACCGTGCGTATGCTGGCACCGAAATTTTCCCCTATGGCTACGATGACAAGATCGACGTTTCTCAGCGGCAATACGCCGAGCGACACTTCATCGGTGGAGTCAATGATATATGCCGTGGATATGAAGTCTTTGATTGATTCGACGAGCGAAGGGTCTTTGTCGGCTCCGATCACTTCGTGTCCCATGTTGGTGAGGTCGATGGCGAGATTTGAACCGTAGATGCCGAGTCCGATGATGAGATAGCGCATTGTTGTGGAGATAAGTTTTGGTTGTGTTTAGTTTATGATGATGTTGTCGGCGGGATACGAGATGCCGGTTTGACGATGGTGTCGCACGATACCCGTTAGAAGTGATATCAGTCCTACGCGTCCAAGGAACATAGCCACGCACAGAATCACTTCTGACGCGTCGGAAAGCTGTGACGTGATGCCAAGAGAAGAGCCGACGGTGAACAGTGCCGAGCAAGATTCGAAAAGAAGTGAGCGCACCGGAAGGTCGGGTTCGAGTCCGACCAGCGTAACGGAGAAAAGGAGATAGGAAATAATGGATAGGGCCACTACCGCATTGGCGCGTCGTATCGAACCGGTCGCGACGGTGCGATTGAATGCCACCACTTTGGGAGCTCCGGTTACAATGGCACGGATGTTGAGGCATATGGCCGCGAGAGTGTTGACTTTGATACCGCCCGCGGTTGACTGGGCGGCGCCGCCAACCCACATTAGGAAAAGCACGATAAGAAGCGTGGTGTTGAGGAATCCGGCCGGATTGAGTGACACAAATCCTGCGCTGCGGGGTGATGCTGAATTGAATACCGATTGAGTCACTTTTTCCCAAAACGTCATTCCTGCAAGCGAATTGTTATATTCGAGAATGAAAAAAATGAGGGCGCCTGCTGCGAAAAGAATGGCGAAAGTGACAAGCACGATCTTTGTATTCATATTATAAATGTGCACCTGACGGGCGTCGGTGTTTCGTGCGATATGCAGCAAACGGTTTTTGACCTGTCGGAAACGAATGGCGATGACGTCACGGAGATTGACCAGAATCGGGAATCCGATGCTGCCGGCAATGATAATGGCCGACATTATCCAATAGATGGATAAGTTTCCGTTGAGAAGCATTGGATTGGCCATGCCGTCGGGGAGAGTGGAGAATCCTGCGTTGCAGAAGGCAGATATGGCGTGAAACGCGGAGAACGCGATCTCGTCAGGCAATGTCATGCCGAGAGTGCCATGAATCGATGCAAAGATAAGTAGAGCGCCTATTGTTTCGACAATAATGGTGAATCCGAATATATAGAGAAGTGTAGGTATGAGGGCCGACATGCTTTTAGAGTAGACCATATCTTTGAGCATCAGTTGGCTGTAGATGGATGTTTCTCCGCTGAAGAAGAGTGCGAAGAAACTTGTGAAGGTCATAACTCCAAGAGCTCCTATCTGGATAAGGATTACCAGAATGAGCTGTCCGAATGGTGTGAATGTGGCGGCGACATCGACCGGTGTGAGTCCCGTAATGCTGATGGCGCTTGTGCTGACGAACAGGGAATCGATATATGAGATGTCGGTGTATGTGCATTTGGGAAGCATCAGCATGAAAGAGCCTATTATGATGAACACCAGGAAGCTGCATGACATAAGAAATGACGGGTTCGTGCGGCGTCCGATAAGTTTGAATATGGCGAATGACAGACCGACGACCGAATAAGCGCCCAGACATCCGTAGATGAATTTGTTGGAATAAAGGATTGTTTCGAGCCATGGAATCCACGGATTGTCTGGGTGGGGATAGATCCAGGGCAGCAGTGTGACGAGCATGGCTATATCGACAACCCATTTGACGGTTCGGGTGTTGCGCAATGTGTCGCGAAGATTGAATATGAGATTGAAGAGAATGTTGGCTATGAAGGTACCTTGACATAGCCGGAGCACATTGTGGATGCGTAGGACGTCTGCAGGGGTGTGTTCATATCCCGCACGAATGACAATGGTTACAATGCACACTATCGCGGCTGCAACCGAGAGGATGTATAAAACTTGTGAAACGGCACCTATCACAGGCATTGACCGATGTCCGAAACGCAAGGTCGCGTGACGAATAAGATCGATGCCCGAGGCAAACTTTCGAAATATGTTGTCGTTTTTTGGTGAAGACATGAGAGTATGCTATGGAAAAGGCGACAGTTATGATAGTTCGGACAATTCGAGCCACCGCATCTCTTTTTCATCAAGAAGACATGTTATCTCATCGTAACGTTTCGACATTGTTTCAACGTCAGGGAGGGTTTCGCCTGAGTTGAATCTGGCTTCCAGAGCCTTTTTTTCGTTGGTGAGATCGTCGATTTCAGTGCTGAGGGCTTCAAATTCCTTGCGTTCTTTGAATGTGAGCTTACGGGGTCGTTCCGCAATCGGTCGGCGGGATTGCGCCGGCTGTTGTCTGGCGGTACCTTTCGTTTCAGCTGCAAGACGGGCATCACGCTCCCGCTGATAGTTGCGGAAGTCGGTGTAACTGCCAGGGAAGTCACGTATCACGCCCTCTCCTTCAAGCACCCATAGATGGTCGACAATGCTGTCAAGAAAAAAACGGTCGTGAGACACGACAATGAGGCATCCCGAGAACGTGCGCAGATACTCTTCGAGTATGCCGAGCGTCATGATGTCGAGGTCGTTGGTCGGCTCGTCGAGTATCAGGAAATTCGGACGCCGCATAAGTACGGTGGCCAGATGCAGGCGGCATC
>CAJJOX010000040.1 GCA_905193485.1 uncultured Porphyromonadaceae bacterium
AATGACTATCTGCTTTACGCCTTAAAAAGTTTTGATGTTGTAAAAAATTAAGATGCGTCAGCCCTGAGCTCAAGAATCCTGAGGTGTTCCGCGTGTCAAGGAGCACTATGCAGAATCCCCAGCAGATAGACATTGCAGTCTAAAAGGAACTGTCATCAATACAAAAGCAACTGCGGAAGCCATATATCAAACAGGCTACCGCAGTTGTCTCTTTTATACGATCTTGATTAAGAACAGGCAATACTGATTCTATTTGAGTTTGTACCTAAGCAGTTTGCCGCAGTTGTCAGCCACCTCTTCTATTATCCTGCGGCATACCGTTTCCGGCAGTTTTATCTTGGTGCCGACGGTTATGAAATCCGAGATTGTCGGATGCCCTGTTCCGTTGACCGATGTGGCGTGTTCGCCGTTGTAACCTTCGGTGCATAGAGTAAGGTCGTATGCCGGGGCTATGTGCCATCGCCATTTACCCGAAGAGTCACGGCGCACAATGAAACTGAAATTCTTGCAGTGGTCATCCTTGTTGTCGGTAAGATAGTTGAACACCATGCGCCGGAACATCTCCTCGACATCCTTCGGGTTCTGTGTCAGAAAACCTGTCAGTGCAAGCAGATTGCTGTAGTCAAGAATCGGATTGCCAAGGGATATGCAAAGTAGTCCTCCGGCTGTGGCGGTATGCAGTCTTTCTCCGGATTGCGTCAGGTCAAAACGGCGTGAGGCAAAATATTTGCCATTGACCAGTTTGAAATCCGGAACCGTTATCCCGCACTTTCGCGCTGTCTCGTTGTAGATATATTCCTGCTCACCCATATTCTTGGGGTCGTATGTGTGCCGGAACTTTACAAGCCAGTGGCCGTCACTGTCGGAAAACACCGCTTTCGGTCTTGCCCCGCCACTGTTGCCGCTGTTGAAAAGCAGAAGTTCGGCATCGTCGTCCTGTCGTTCCCGAAGCACCTCCAGAGCCTTTTGCTGGAGCATATCAAAATCGTCGGTTTCTTCACCTGTAACAATATTAGAAACAGGTGCATACGTCAACGCGCCCATGCCACCACTGCCGACAATGCTAAGTCGATCGAGTGCCGACAGGTCGGAATCATTTATACCTTCGCGTAGCAGAGCCTTATGGAGCAGATAGCGCCCGTAACCATCCGGGAGGCTGTCCTCGAAAATGCCGAAATCACCGTTGAATGGTGTCGGCTTGGCTATGAACATACCCGGTTTCAACGGCAACTCCAGCGGAGAGATGCTGAAACCGTCGACAAGCCATTCCCTGTCATATTCAAAGACACAAAGACGGTTGTCAGGTGTAAGTGACATCGTGCCGACATTGCGGTCGTGGTATTTCACGGAAAGACGGTCAATCTTCTTCATTGGTGCGGGTTTTGCGGTTGTATGCTTTCTTCTTGCCGGTATTCTTACGTATCTGCGTGAGTTCCTCCATTGTGGAATACTTTGGGGCGGCGAATATGTCGCGCATTTCTTGCAGATAATCCATCGAGATAGCAAGGAGTATCAGATTCTTCAGGGATATGAGGCCTTTCTGCTCGAAGCGTGTTATATTGGCGAGAGCCACGCCTGACTTACCGGCCACGGCTTCCCGTGTCAGACCACGCTCCACACGCCTCTTGCGGAAGTCATCTGCCATCTTGCGGGCCACATCTTCCGCATCAGGCAGCGCAAAACTGTCTAATACTGATAATATATTATCTGAATAATTCATATCTGCGCAAATACTGATTAAATATTATCAATTACAAAGATAGCTATTATTCCTGACATGAACAAATCTGCATGAGAATATTTCAGTTGCAGGACATACAAAACCGAGGATAAATCGTTAATTTTGTGTATGGCAAAGAAGAAACGACAAGGACATTACTGCCGGATATGCGGTGAGTATAAAGCCAATGAGAAATTCAGTGGCAAGGGACACGCACAGCATATCTGCAAGGCGTGTATGTCAAAGAAAAAGAAAGAGGGCGAAATCGATCCTGAAATTCCGATTGTTGACGAAGATTATGATGATGAACTGTTCGGCGACATGGAGTATGATATGTACAATCCCGACATTGATATTATGCCTTCGGTAGAACCGGAACACAAGAGATACGACAAACTCAACAAAGAGGAGAAGGCTGCGCTTAAAGAACTATGGGCTGACATAGTAATCCGATATTGGGAGGATGAACGACTTATCCCATTCGGTGAGCCATACTCAAAAATCAAAAGAGACCTTCTGGATATTTTCGCTGAGCATGGAGAGATAGCCCTGAAGGATGATAACAACCTCAAAGTCTTTCTTCACGACACAATGATAGCAACAATCAATAAAGTTCTGAAAAGAGATAGATAGAGTGTAATCCTTGTTAGGCAAAATCAACCGTTAAATATTTTAATTATATGGAAACAAAGATTATAATCACATTGTATCATAGCTTCCCGAAAAGGTATCGGCAGACAAAATATGTCTTGCCGGACTTCGGGAATGTGAATATCCATATATAGAAAAACGTGTGGAAGAATTAGGACTTACACACGACCTCTCTCCTTCAGAACTTGCAGATAACAGTAAGCCGGTAATCGACTGGCTACGCAAGTCAGGTGTGTCAAAAGTGATGGTGCATTTCGATATGGACGTAATGGATCCGTCCGACATTCTCGTCGCCGTTGCCGATGGTCCCGACGGTGGACTAAAACTGAATGAGGTAGTCCGGCTGATAAACGACATCGCCACCGAAAAAGAACTTGTTGTCTTGACAGTCGCTGAACCGATGCCACGTCTTGCAATCATATTAAAGAATATGCTGGCTCAGCTACCTCTGATGAAATAATACAATGCCCAATCGCCGCCTATGGCGGACGTAATCGCCTTGGTACTTTGCCTAAACAAAGAAATTTTTGAAAAAATGAAGGTGACGGAGGTTTGATGCTCCGCCACCTTCATCGCTGATATGGCTATGGTTGCATTTTTGTTTGGCACACTCGTCACGTTTCTGACGACACTCTTTGAGAGTAGCAACTACATAAAAGTAACGCGCATATATTTATTCCCCCGGGATTCGCGTGCCGGATACTGCCTCGAAATTATCAAGAGCCCAAACTATAAGACTTTCGATGTGAGGCATAAGCGATTTTCCCAGTTCTGTAAGGGAATATTCAACCTTCGGGGGAATCTCGGAATACATTTTTCGTGAAATCAGACCGTCTGCTTCAAGGCTTTTCAACGTGTCGGTAAGCACCTTGGGAGAAATATCCGGAATAGCCTTGCCGATCTCATTGAATCTGGTGGCATCGTTCTCAGACAGCACACAGAGTATCAGCATAGACCATTTACCCGAAAACCGTGCAACTACGTTCCGGACCGGGCATGATGATATGCCGGTATATTTTTTAAGATTTTCTTTGAGCGGTAATCTGTTCATAATCAGATAATGGTTACTTTGACGTAAGTGTCTTACTCAAATGTAACGTCTTGTTTAGGTGAATTATATCCATTAACTTTGCGCTATTAAAACAATAGCGGCTTCCCGCTGCAAAGTTAATCATAAAATTCAAATCATAAAAATATGAGCGAAATCAAGACTCTCAATTCGGGCGAAAAATTCGTCCATGCCTCGGTTGGTTCACTCCACGGTTTCGAGGGAAAACAGTTTGTAAAGGAAGCCACAGGTGCAACATCGTGTGAAATATCATTTGGCACACTCCCCACAGGAGCAGCCGTACCGTTCTTCCACAGCCACAAGGTCAACGAAGAAAACTACATCATCCTATCCGGAGCCGGCAAGTTTCAGGTCGATGGAGACGTGTTTGACATTACCGAAGGTTCTGTGATTCGCGTCTCCACCAACTGTGACCGCAACATCAAATGCACTTCTGCCGAGCCTATGACCTACATCTGCATTCAGGCAAAAGAAGGCAGTCTTGAGGGTTACACAATGACCGATGCGGAAATCACGGAACGCGAGAATCTGCTGTAACGCCATGAAGATAACTCAAATACGCAATGCCACAGTCATTATCGAATACGGAGGCAAACGGTTTCTTGTCGATCCCATGTTGGGAGCCAAGGGGACGTTTGCCCCGTTCCCAATGACAGGAAACAAACTTCGCAACCCACTGGTGGAGCTTCCTATGCCAGTAGCAGAAATCTTGCAGGGCATCGATGCTGTGATAATCACTCATACTCACCTTGACCATATTGACCCGACAGCACTGGAAATCATGGATAAGAGACTTCCGGTGTTCGTCCAAGACAACAAGGATGCCGGTTTCATGAGGAAGCATTGCTTCACCAATGTCAGCATTTTGGGAGGAAATCAACGCTATTAAAGATTTCTAACTGATGACAACCGGTTCAAATCTCTTTATCTATGGATTACCGCTTTAGCCAAAGCGCGCTATTCCTACATCATATTAAATTGATAAATCCACAAATAATCGGCTCGGAAGCGTGGAAATCCGATTTTGCGACTGTAGAAACTGAGCGCGGCATTTGCATGAGCGCAAAAAAATTAGTATCTTTGTTTGATTTTTGGCGGCCGTGAATAGACCGGCGTTTCGGTGTATTTCAGAGCCGTTCATCAACCGATTATTAAGTATAGAAATGGCAGAAACAGAAGAAGAATACAGTGCCAGTAACATTCAGGTGCTGGAAGGTCTGGAAGCCGTGCGCAAGCGCCCGGCAATGTATATCGGAGATATTTCCACAAAGGGGTTGCACCATCTGGTCTATGAGGTTGTCGACAACTCCATCGACGAAGCGCTCGCCGGCTACGCGACCCACATCGACGTAACCATCAACGCCGACAATTCCATCTCGGTGGTTGATAACGGCCGAGGCATTCCCGTCGACATGCATGAGAAAGAGCACAAAAGCGCGCTTGAAGTGGTGCTCACCGTGCTGCACGCCGGCGGCAAATTCGACAAAGGGTCCTACAAAGTGTCCGGTGGCCTGCATGGCGTGGGCGTTTCTTGCGTCAATGCTCTTTCCACATATCTCCGCGCCGAGGTGCACCGCAATGGCAAAGCCTACGTGCAGGAATACAGCTGCGGCAAACCGACTACCGAGCTTCGCGTCGTCGGCGACAGCAACCACACCGGCACCATGATCACCTTCAAGCCTGATGCGAGCATCTTCACAGTCACCGTCTACGACTACAACACACTGGCCAACCGTCTGCGCGACCTCGCATTCCTCAACGCTGGCATCACCCTTACGCTCAAAGACATGCGCGAGGTAAACGAGAACGGAGAGCCACGCAGCGAAGTGTTCTATTCCAAAAACGGCCTGCGTGAGTTTGTCGAATACATCGACTCCAACAAAGAGTCACTCATCAACGACGTGATTCATCTCAACACCGAACGTCAGGGCATACCTGTCGAAGTGGCCCTGACCTACAACACCACCTACAACGAAAACGTCTATTCGTTTGTCAACAACATCAACACAATCGAAGGCGGCACACACCTCTCCGGTTTCCGCCGCGGACTCACGTCGACCCTGAAAAAATATGCCGAGGACGAAAAACTGCTTGAGAAACTTAAAATCGATGTGGCCGGCGATGACTTCCGCGAAGGACTCACAGCCGTCATCTCGGTAAAAGTCATGGAACCGCAGTTTGAAGGACAGACCAAGACGAAACTCGGCAACAGCGAGGTGACCGGCGCCGTTTCGGCCGCCGTCAGCGAGGCGCTCCGCAACTATCTCGAAGAGCACCCCGTACAGGCCAAAACAATTGTCGGCAAAGTGATTCTCGCCGCGCAGGCCCGCCATGCCGCCTACAACGCGCGCAAAAACGTTCTGCGCAAATCGCCGCTCTCCGGAGGCGGTCTGCCGGGCAAACTGGCCGACTGCTCAAGCCGCACGGCGGAAGACTGCGAGCTATTCCTCGTCGAAGGTGACTCGGCAGGCGGAACGGCAAAACAAGGACGCGACCGCCAGTTTCAGGCCATCCTCCCGCTCCGAGGCAAAATCCTCAACGTGGAAAAGGCAATGGACCACAAGATATTCGACAACGCTGAGATCACGGCCATGTTCCGTGCCATGCGCGTCACGATCGGCACCGACGACGATCCCAAGCAAGTAAACATCTCCAAGATCGCCTATCACAAAATTATCATCATGACCGATGCCGATGTCGACGGCTCGCATATCGCAACACTCCTCATGACATTCTTCTTCCGCCGCATGCGTCCCGTCATCGAAAACGGTTATCTCTACCTTGCGACACCCCCGCTCTTCAAATGCACCCGTGGCAAAGTGGAGGAATATTGTTGGACCGAGCAGCAGGTGCAGCAGTTCATCCTGAAATATGGCGACAAGACCAAAGTGCAGCGCTACAAAGGTCTTGGCGAGATGAGCGCGCAAGAGCTCCGCGACACAACCATGTCGCCCGAGCACCGCATGCTCAAACAGGTCAACATCAGCGACGCCGCAGAAGCCGACCGCATATTCTCGATGCTCATGGGTGAAGATGTGGCTCCACGCCGCGACTTCATCGAGGAAAACGCCAACTACGCCAACATCGACGCGTAAGCCCCGCCTTGTGCCCGCTTTTCAGGAAGCCTCACAGACGCAGGCCTACATATCCCCCCTACAGCGCAGACGTGCCGGCATTATGAAAAAAGTTCATGAAGCTGCACGTCTGCGCTTAACATAAAACCCGCTACGGACGTTAAAAATATGACCACCGTCCGTCAACACATTCAACAACGCAACAACTCATAATCAATATGGCTAAGAAATCTGGCACTACATCCGGCAAAAAACAGGCAAAAGACCTTCATTCACTGGTGCTGAACTATATCAGTCAACAGAAAAACACCACATTCAACTATAAACAGGTGGCCTTCGCTATCGGTGCCGACACCTCGGCGGCACACCGTGCCATCGCACTGATCCTCGCCGAAATGGCGTTCGACGGCGATCTCATCGAAGTGTCGCCCGGTAAATACAAAGCGCCGCAACGAAGCAACGTCACCACCGGCACATTCATACGCCGCAGCAATGGCAAAAACAGCGTTGTCACCGACGACGACGGCGAAACCATCTTCGTGGCCGAACGCAACTCGATGCATGCGCTGAACGGCGACAAAGTGCGCATAATCGTTGCCGCGCGTCGTCGTGGCGTGGACCCGGAGGCAGAGGTGCTTGAAATCATCGAAGAAAAAGAACAGACCTTCATCGGCACACTTCAGGTCGCACGCCAATACGCCTATCTGCAGACCGACTCAAAGTTTCTTGCCACCGACATCATCATTCCGCGCGCCAGACTCAAAGGTGGCACGACAGGACAAAAAGCCATTGTGCGCATAACCTCTTGGCCCGACGACGCCAAAAACCCGATAGGCGAAGTCATTGACATCCTCGGACAGACCGGCGACAACACCACGGAAATGCACGCCATACTTGCCGAATTCGGCCTGCCCTACCGCTATCCTGAAAATGTCAACGCCGCCGCCGAACGCATCGGAGCAGGCATCACCGACGATGTAGTGGCACAGCGCGAGGATCTGCGCGGAGTCGTGACATTCACCATTGACCCCAAAGATGCAAAAGATTTCGACGACGCGTTATCCATACGCCGGCTTGATAACGGAAACTATGAAATCGGCGTTCACATCGCCGACGTGACCCATTATGTGCGTCCCGACTCCCTTCTCGACAAAGAAGCGCAAAAACGCGCCACATCGGTCTATCTCGTCGACCGCGTCGTGCCGATGCTTCCCGAACATCTCTCCAACGGCATCTGCTCGCTTCGTCCCGACGAAGACAAACTCACATTCTCATGCATTTTCGAGATGGACGATCAGGCCGAAGTGATAAAATCACGCATCGTACGCACCGTCACACGTTCCGTGCGCCGTTTCACATATGAAGAAGCGCAACTGGTGATCGAAACCGGTTCTGGCGACTATGCCGATGAGATTCTCACCCTCGATCGCCTTGCCAAAATTCTGCGCCGAAACCGCTACGACAACGGCTCTGTGGAATTTGACCGCGCCGAGGTGCGCTTCGACACAGACGAAACCGGGCACCCGGTCAGCGTATATTTCAAGGAATCTAAAGACGCCAACAAACTCATTGAAGAATTCATGCTTCTGGCCAACAAGACCGTTGCCACCGCCATCGGAAAACCGGAAGGACATAAAAAACCAAAAGCCTTTGTCTACCGCGTTCACGACATGCCGGATCCGGGCAAACTGGCCGACCTTTCAAAGATAGCCCGGACTTTTGGCTTCAAAGTGAAAGAAAACGGATCGTCGCGCGAAGTCAACCGTTCGATCAACCGCATGCTTGCCGACGTGAAAGGCAAAGGCGAAGAAAACTTCCTGTCGACGCTTGCTATCCGGTCTATGGCAAAAGCCGTCTACACTACCACAAATGTCGGCCACTACGGTCTTGCTTTCGACTACTACACCCATTTCACATCTCCAATCCGCCGTTACCCCGACATGATGGTTCACCGTCTGCTTGAACGCTATCTTGCCGGAGGTCGTTCGGTCAATCAGCAAAAGCTCGAAGAGCAGTGCAAACACTCATCCGATATGGAACAGCTTGCCGCCAATGCCGAACGCGCCTCAATTAAATACAAACAGGTCGAATTCATGGGCGACCATATGGGTGAAGTGTACGACGGCGTCATATCAGGCGTTACCGAATGGGGACTCTACGTCGAATTGTCTGAAAACATGTGCGAAGGTCTTGTTCCCGTACGTGACCTTGCCGATGACTACTACGACTTCGACGAGAAAAACTATTGCCTCATCGGACGGCGTCGTGGAGTCCGCTATCGTCTTGGCGATCAGGTGAGAGTGAAAGTGGCGCGTGCTTCGCTTGAAAAGAAACAGCTCGACTTCGTCCTTGTCGACGACAAAGGCATCCCGATGCAAAGCGACAACATCGGACGCAAACCGGAATCGGAAAACCAGAAAAAGAAGCACGTGAGCCGCCAGGAAAAGAAAAAGACTCGCTCACGCCGCCGCTGATCCGGGTCTGCCTATGGAAAAGACTACGATTGAAATCAGCTGTCTGCGGTGTCACGCACATCATGGAGTGATGCCGCAGGAACGCATTGTGGGCAACGATTTTGAAGTCTCGCTGCGGGTGGTTTATCCCGCGCGGCTTGCCATCGAAAGCGACAGCCTTGACGGCACTCTCAACTATGCCACCGCATGCGAGATCATACGTGAAGTCATGACCGAACCCTCGCAATTGCTTGAAAACGTGTGCGGTCGCTTGCGTCAGGCTCTGATGGAGCGATTCCCGCTGATAGAAAGCGGCATGGTAAAAGTAGCCAAACTTCATCCGCCTATTCCGTCTGTCCAGATGCAGCATGTGGCGGTCGAACTCAGCTGGGACTGACCGACAGTTTCACACGTCCACGCACGTCAGACAAGCCGGAAGCAGAGGCATCGCGCCGCTGCATGAGCAGACATACGCCGACACCTCCGAGGCAAGCCTGTGGGCCTCGGCTATAGATGCTCCCTTGAGCAACGCCGCCGTAAAAGAAGCCGTAAAAGAGTCGCCTGCACCTACCGTATCCGCCACATCAACCTTTGGAGCGGCGAAAAACGACGGAGCGTCCGATTCTTTACTGAACACATAGCTCCCTTTGGATCCACATGTGAGAATCAATATGCCGAGATCATAACGCCCGATAAGACTGCGACAGTTGCTTTGGAAATCATTGCTGCGAAGACCGAACATATCACAGACAACCGGCAATTCCTCATCGCTTATTTTCAACACATTGCAGCGAAGAAGCGAACTTTCGACTATCTCTTTGGAATAAAATCGCTGACGCAGATTGATATCGAAAATCTTCAAAGCCCCGGATGGCACAGCGTCGAGAAACCGGCGAATCGTTTCACGCGACTCATCAGAGCGTTGGGCCAATGTCCCGAAGCAGACTGCCGAAGTTCGCTTTGCAAGCGCCTCCAGACGCCCGGAATACGGAATATGGTCCCAGGCGACATGCTCGACAATATCATATGTCGGGACACGCGCCTCATCAAACACCACATCGACCGCTCCCGTGGGATAATCCACTGTGGCTATTTCGGCATTCAGGCCAAGCATGTTGAATTTGTCACGAAGTTCTGCACCCTCTTCATCATTCCCCAAAGCGCTAACCGCACAGGCCGGAAGTCCGAACTGCGCCACATGATAGACAAAATTTACCGGCGCGCCACCGAGTTTCTTGCCCTCAGGCAGACGGTCCCAAAGAAGTTCTCCGATTCCAACCACGGTAAAGGGCAATTGCAACTGCATCTTTGTCATATAACGGATATTTTTCACAAATATACATATTATTTTTCAACACGCAATTCCCAGAAAGCCACAGACGATGCAGCCGCGACGTTGAGCGAATCGACTCCGTGAAACATCGGGATACGTACCGTATAGTCGGCTTCGGCTATCACGTTTCCCGACAGTCCGTCGCCCTCCGTACCCAGGATTATCGCAAGCCGTTCCTCGTCTTTCAGATGTCTGTCGTCAATCGGCACGGAATGATCGGTGAGAGCCATGGCGGCCGTGCGCAGTCCAAGAGAATGCAACGCAGGGGAAACAGGGCCGTCGATCCACGTCCACGGGATCAGAAACACAGACCCCATCGACACACGTATGGCGCGACGGTTTAGCGGATCGCACGACGTGACTGTAAGCAGAATGCCGTCTATTCCGAGAGCGGCGGCGCTACGGAAAATAGCCCCGATATTAGTGGTGTCGACCACACTGTCTATCACCGCTATACGCCGCGTGCCGCTGACCACATCGCCTACCGACGGAAGCTGACGGCGATGCATGGCGCATAGCACTCCGCGCGTCAGCTTATAGCCGGTCAGTTGCGATAGAAGCTGGCGTGTGCCGGTGAGCACCGGCATCTCGGGGCACCGCGCTATGATATCTGCTGCGTCACCTGTGATGTGCCGTTCCTCACACAGCAGCGAAACAGGCTGATATCCTGCATCAAGAGCCACACGGATCACCTTGGGGCTTTCGGCCACAAAAAGCCCTTGTTCGGAATGAAGCCGGTTGCGGAGCTGTGGCTCCGTGAGTGACGAATACACTGCGGCTCGGGGATCTGAAAGATCCGTGATATGCACTATGCGTTCCGCTGTGTCATTGTCGTATGCAAACGAATGATCTGACATAAGCTGGCAAAAAGTCCCCGTGCTATACCGGTTTGAAATGTATGGCACGGGGAATGAGTGAATGTTATTGCTCTCTTTTTTACTGAGCCGTGGATTACTGGCGTCCTGAAGTGGCTACCGCACGGTCTATCTTGGCAACAAGGCCCTGAAGCACTTTGCCCGGACCCAGTTCGACAAACTCTGTGGCACCGTCGGCAATCATATTTTTGATCGTCTGTGTCCAACGGACAGGAGCCGTAAGCTGTGCCACGAGATTGGCTTTGATTTCAACGGGATCAGTATGCGGTTTGGCATCGACATTCTGATAAACCGGGCACACGGGCTCGCTTACTGTCGTGCGTTCGATGGCCTCGGCAAGTTCAGCGCGTGCAGGCTCCATGCAGGGAGAATGGAAAGCGCCGCCCACTTTGAGCTTGAGGGCGCGTTTCGCACCAGCCGCAAGCAACTGTTCACAAGCGGCGTCTATGGCCTCTACTTCACCTGAGATCACGATCTGACCCGGGCAGTTATAGTTGGCGCAGACGACCACACCGTCTATGCCGGCGCAAACCTCTTCGACTTTTTCATCGGGCAATGCAAGGACGGCAGCCATTGTCGAGGGTTTAAGCTCGCATGCCTTCTGCATTGCGCGGGCACGGGCCGAAACCAGACGGAGGCCGTCTTCAAATGTCAGCGCTCCCGCAGCTACAAGAGCCGAGAATTCGCCGAGAGAATGGCCTGCCACCATGTCGGGATTGAATTCCTCACCCATTGTTTTTGCGAGGATTACAGAATGGAGAAATATGGCGGGCTGGGTCACCTTGGTTTGCTTGAGATCTTCGTCGGTGCCTTCAAACATCAGGTCTGTGATGCGGAATCCAAGAATCTCATTGGCTTTCTCAAACATTTCATGTGCCGTGGGATTCGTGTCGTAAAGTTCTTTGCCCATTCCTACGAACTGGGCTCCCTGACCGGGAAAAACGAATGCTTTCATTGTCGAAATTATATATGAATATTTGATTGATTATTATCTCACTATAATATATAGATTTGCCATGTTTGATGCCATGATCATGAACCGCAAAATTAGCCAATTTTTCGATATTAAGGAAATATTTCCCTATTTCTTTCATGACGGTTTGCAAACAAATTATGGCTTAGGCACATAGAATCGCACATACGGCATCTGCAACGACGATATTTCACATTAATTATCGTCCCGTTTCCGCCCATCTCGGCTTAAATCACTAATTTTGTGCCATGAATCGAGATAAACTGGACTTCGGAAACGATAAAATCGGAAAACTTTTCCGGGCAATGTTTTTTCCGACATTGATCGGCATGCTTTTCAATTCGATACTGAATCTGTGCGACGGCATGTTTGTTGGGCATGGCGTGGGCAGCGACGCTCTCGCGGCCATCAACATAGTTGCTCCCGTCTTCCTTGTCTGCACAGGCGTGGGATTAATGTTCGGCATCGGCGCATCGGTGATCTGCGGCATACGTATGGCCGAGAACAACGACAAGGCTGCCCGCATAATCGCCACACAAGCCATCATTGCCGGAGCTGTGACATTTGCGCTCATCATCGCCATATGCCTGGCATTCACACGGCCGGTGCTGTATCTGCTCGGCTGCAGTCCCGTGCTTGAAGGCTATGCCACCGACTACATGCTGTGGCTGCTCCCCGGCCTGCTGTTTCTATCCCTCGAATGTGCCGGC
>CAJJOX010000041.1 GCA_905193485.1 uncultured Porphyromonadaceae bacterium
AGGAGTTCGCCTTCTTCATGATAGCGGAAGCACGCAAGCGGCGGATACAGAAAATCTTCGAGCTTGACGGTCATGTCTACGCTTTAGATTCCACAACCATAGATCTATGTCTGTCGGTGTTCGAGTGGGCTAAGTTCCGCAAGCATAAGGGCGGCATCAAGATGCACACGCTTTACGATGTGGAGGCTCAAGTTCCTGCATTCGTGCATATTACCGAGGCGAAAGTCCACGATTCGAAGGCTATGCCTGAGATTCCGTATGAGAACGGCGCCCATTACATCTTCGACCGTGGCTACAACGATTTCGGCAATCTGTACACCATCCATCGTATCGGCGCGTTCTTTGTCGTCAGAGCGAAAACCAATGTCAGATTCAGACCCGAGACCTGGAAACGGAGGCTTCCTCCGAACTTTGTCTCCGACTCTATCGGCTACTTCACGGTTTATAAAAGCGCGAAGGATTATCCCGAAAAGCTTCGGAAGGTAGTCTGTATCGACCCTGAGGACGGCACCAGATACATATTTCTGACCAACAATCTGACGGCTTCGGCTGAGACAATCGCCGGGCTTTACCGTAACCGATGGAGTGTGGAGCTGTTCTTCAAATGGATCAAGCAGCACCTGAGAATCAAGAAGTTCTGGGGCACGTCCGAGAATGCCGTCCGCATCCAAATCTATTGTGCCATAATCACTTATTGCCTCGTGGCGATAGTGCAGCACGATATGAAGCTGGAGCGCAGCATCTATGAAGTCCTTCAGATACTTGGAATTTCGCTGACCGACAAGACCCATCTGCGCGACCTCTTCGACAAATCGAATTTCAAAAATGTCAATGTTCTCTGTGATTCAAGTGAACCGAATTTATTTAATTTTTAACCTCGTCCATTTTTTAGTGGACAGTAGTGTTTCCAATTACAAAGTTAATCAATTCCCGTGAAAGTTTGGCTGTCAGGCATAAATAAATTTTAACGTCTGCCTGATATACCGCGTTTGGGCTGAGAGGGTTTCATCATCCGGTGTGCCTGCATCATACAGCGGTAGGCGAAGCGGCGGTCGTCTTCATCCGGATTGCGTCCCCACGGGAGGTCTGATGAGGCACCTCCGCCTCCGCATGACTGGGCGAACTGGGTGGCGCCATCGAGATAGCCAAGGAATAGATACATCGCGCATTTCAGAATCTCGTTGGGTTGCTCGGCGATTGCCTTCAGGGATTCGCCGTCAATATCGGCTTTCTGTTCCGGAGGCATAGTGTCCAGCGGTGAACGCACACCGACAACCAATCTACCGAAGACGGCATTGGTCAGCCTCATGTGCAAGTTTCCAAAGGGTGCCGGGAACCTTGATACCATTCAAAGAATTGTTCTCTCTGTTTTCTCGATATGGAAAGGCCTTCGCAGAAAGCTTTCTGATAAAAAGATAAGTTACTGAGATACTATATTGAAAATTTACCCGATTCGCAATGAATCGGGTAAGAGCGTCTATGTCTTTATGTTTATCTTAAATGAAAGAGCCGTGTTCCTATTTGGAATCTAACGAAAACGAATGAAATACGGCTTGCAGTCCATTAAAATAAATTAGCAATAAAACAGCCTATTATCAGTGAATTGTATATTAAATCGATTCAAATTAGATTCTGCCATATTTCTTTGATCTCAGGCGGATCACTCTGATCAGGAGATGAACGAATCCTTAAACCCGAGGAAATAAAGAAGGCCGTCAAGACCTATGGTCGATATTGATTGTCCGGCATTGGCTTTCACTTTGGGCTTCGCATGGAAAGCTATGCCCAGTCCGGCGGCCGAAAGCATCGGAAGATCATTGGCTCCGTCGCCCACGGCTATTGTCTGTTTGATGTTGAGATTCTCGACCTGCGCTATAAGACGCAGTAGCTCAGCCTTGCGGCGTCCGTCGACGACCTCTCCCAGATACCGTCCCGTCAGTTTTCCGTCGACTATCTCCAGATCGTTGGCATATACATAGTCGAAACCGAACTTCTGTTTCAGATAATTGCCGAAATAAGTGAATCCGCCGGAAAGAATAGCCGTCTTGTAACCGGCGCGTTTCAGCACCGTCATCATACGGTCGACCCCCTCTGTGATAGGCAGATTCTCGGCGATATCGCGCATGACGCTCTCATCAAGTCCCTTAAGCAGCGCCACCCGTTCAGTGAAACTCTCGCGAAAGTCGATCTCACCTCTCATTGCACGTTCGGTGATGGCCCGCACTTTAGCACCCACACCGGCACGTTCGGCCAGTTCATCGATCACTTCGGTGCCGATGAGAGTCGAATCCATGTCGAAACATACCAATCGGCGACAACGGCGGAACATCGAGTCTTCCTGCAATGAAATATCCACCTCCTCGTTGGCCGCGATATGCATGAACCGGCGCTGCATGCCGTCATAGTCAGTGGGAGTGCCGCGGACCGAAAACTCCACGCACGATTTCTGAAGCGCCTTATCGGGATCCTTAAGCGGCTGACGCCCCGTAAGACGCTGTATGCCATCAATATTTAGCTGCTGGTCG
The DNA here is from genome assembly GCA_905193485.1 of uncultured Porphyromonadaceae bacterium. Taxonomy (GTDB): domain Bacteria; phylum Bacteroidota; class Bacteroidia; order Bacteroidales; family Muribaculaceae; genus Paramuribaculum. The sequence goes on from CAJJOX010000041.1 coordinate 2,526, forward strand.
GCTATGACACGGCTGACGAGCGCTATGTGGCGCGCCGTAAGCCTGCGGCCAAGGATCGTGATGATCCAGCGGTTCTTGCCCTGCATGCCCACCCATGTTTCATAGTCGGCTTCCTCGACAGGCGCAAAACGCACTTTCACGTTCAGTTCATACCCTTTGAACAGAAGATCCTTCATGATTTCACCCGACACAGAGCTGTCGGTCTTGATGAGCAGACCGAGAGTGAGGTTGTGATGGATGTCGGCCTGACCGATATCCAGGATCTGTGCATCGTATTTAGCCAGAATCTCGGAAAGAGCCGCCGTAACGCCGGGACGGTCAGGGCCGGTGATGTTTATCATTATCAGCTCCACCTGCGGAGCTTCACTGCGTAAAGTGTTCATTTCAGAATATTTTATAATGTTCTGTGATAGTCAATAAGACCTGAAATAGGATTTTCGGTTATCACACCGAGATTGAGTCCGCGACGGTTAAAGGCTGCCTGGAGCTCATCTTGGAAATAAAAAGCCACAGACCCCGTGAAATTGATCGGCTCGTCATCGTCCACATCATATGCGGTCAGATTCCTGTCGATGAAGTTGACAAACTCGTCGATCACCATTTCCTCCACCTCTTTCCATCCGCCATCTATCATATCTCGGATATATGGCATGAAGCCTGCAAGAAAACGGTTTGGTTCGGGTTCTCTGTACACCTTGCGGTAAATGTCAAAAAGGCTGTGGTGATATCTTTCGACAAAACATTCGAAAAGATCGTCCTCATACAAACCCTTGTAAAGATCGCTCAGAAAACGCCGCCCAATCACTGCTCCGGAGCCCTCATCGCCCAGCACATATCCCATTGACGGCTGCGAGAACACGATCCCGTTACCGTCATAAAGACAACTGTTGGAGCCGGTACCGAGAATGCATGCCACACCTGGAGCATGACCGCAAAGGCCGCGTGCCGCACCCAGCAGATCTGAATTCACCGTCACGTCACGACATCCTGTCACAATTTTCAGATGCTTTGCGACCGACTCGGAGATAGGACCGGCACATCCTGCCCCATAGAAATGTATGTGGCCGGGCATCTCCTCCTCGACCAACGGCCTGATATCCGTTTCGAGGCGACGCATCACCTCATTCATCGGCATCACGGCAGGATTAATGCCTTGTGTCGAGAATTCACCGCAATACCTGCCGTCGACCACACGCACCCATTTTGTTTTGGTGCCGCCCGCATCTGCTATCAATATCATGGCATGTTTCTTTTTTGCCGCTAATTTACGCCATCTTTGCCAAATAGCCAAATGGCGGCACAGATTGTTTCAACCGACGCCGTCACATAAAATGTCACATAAAAAGCGACAAGCTTATTCAAGCGCTGTCGCTTTTGTGTAACAAAATATGGTGTGCTGTCAGAAATTGCTATGCGTGAGGTCAAAGGGTGGCGAGTTCAGTGCCGAGGATACGACGCGCTCCGATGAAATTGCGCGAGTAATATCCGCCGTCGGGAAATTGCTGATATGTAACGCCTTTCTTAGTTGAAGCGTGGATGAATGTGCATGAGCCATTGGCTGAATCCACAGAAACCACCATGGCCACATGCCCTACGTTACCGCGGCCTGCGCGACGCGAACTGAAAAACAGGAGATCGCCGGGACGCAGATTGTCGACCGATACTTTCTGCCCTTGAAGATATTGGTCTCGGGAGGAACGGTTAAGCGTGATGCCGAAATTTTTATAAATGTAGCTTGTGAACCCCGAGCAATCGAATGCTTTCGGACCTGAAGCGCCAAGCACGTAGCGGGTGCCGAGAAATCGCTGTGCATAGCTGACCATCTGTTCAGCCATCGGGTCGGCTGCATCCAGTTCGGCGTTGATATTTTCCTCCCGGATATCGGCGAAAGGAGTGGCGGCACTGACCTCTTCAAAAGAGGCAGCCACAAATGCCGGGCTGACGGCAAGATTGATGTCGACCTGACGGTCGGCTATATCAGAATGTGCTTTAGGGAGTTTCCATCCACCGGCGGCAAATGCGGCCATTGACACTGCGCTGCAAATCACGACGGCGACTAACGTTTTCCTTAAATCCATTACAAGTTTTTAATTTTATTAATTATGATGAATGCGCACATCACGCGCTGTTGTTTTCGACTCTGCAAAGTTAGCACATTATTTCGCGCTACGCAAACACACAATCCACTGACATTTAGAAGTTTTACATTTTTCAACCCTTATTGTCAACAATTAAACATTATTTAGCATGCGCAAGCTAATGTTAAAAACACAACAAAATACGGCGTGAAATATTACAAAATTTAACTCTGATTAACAACCGAACGTTAAATTCATTTTGATATTGCACATTTGGAATGTCACATGCCAAATTTGTGCAACGTCTGAAGGCTGAAAAAAATTCTGTGCCAGATCCAAACTATAAACGGACAAATCATGTGGTTCGCCCGGCGACACTTACCGGCTGTTTGTCCGGTTACTTGCCCGGATGCTTACCGGATGCTCGCTCAGGCATTTGCTCGGATACTCACTTGGAGCTTGTTCGGCCGCTCATTCGGATGATTGTTCAGCAGATCACTCGGAGCTTGCTCAGCATATCATTCATAGGCGGCCATGAGCTCATTGGACAAATCGCGGAGATTGCGACGTATCTTGCGGTCATTGGCAATGCCTATCACACCACCGATTACGGCACCGGAGATTGCACCGACGAGCATGGGCGTGCTCACCCGGAAATAATAAAACATCACCGCGAGGATCGGAAGCATACACACGCAAAGCAGAAATTGCTTGCGACGGCGCGTTGCTATGATGCCGCGCACCTGGCGAAGAAGCTCAACCGTGGTCATCCGCCCGAAATCAAGCGCCCGAATTTTACGCCACACCGAAAAGCAGACCACCGATGTCAGACAGAAATAAGCGGACGTAAGGCAGCTTACCCACACTGGCAGGCCGGCGCGTCCAAACACAATCGGGGTCAACACGACCCATACAGCGCCAAGGATGCAAAACAATCGGTAAACGCGAAGCAGGTAATCGCGCCGCGAACGTGCCGATCCGGCAGCGGCACGCATGGCCGATTCCCGGCCAAGGCCGGTGGCATCGGCCGCCGATTCGAGGCCTTTCCATCGTTTTTTCAGTTCGTCGAGTTGAGTGCTCATATGGGTTATAATGTTTTTAAAGTTCAGTTAAAATTATCAATTCTCATTTTGACGGATCAACCGCTGCTTTATGCGGTGAAGCCGTGACGCCACATTGTTACGCTGCAACCCTGTCATGGAGGCGATTTCATCATAACTGTATTCGTCGAGCCACAGCATGATAAGAGCCTTGTCGAGTTTGCCCAGAAGGCCTATCATCTCATACATCGCTCTGAGTTGGGCCGCATGCTCATGACTTTCGTCGACCACGTCGCATGCTTTGCCTTCATCAAGGATCGCAGTCGTGGCAGGACGCCGCTCGTTGCGCCGCAGATCGGAAACACACGTATTGATCGCGATGCGATAGATCCATGTCGAAATCTTCGAGTCGCCGCGATACGATCCCATACCTTGCCAGATATTGGCGGTAACTTCCTGATAAAGATCCTTGAGGTGTTCGGAATCGACGGCATACATATAGCACACTTTATATATCAATCCGTTGTTTTCATTGACGATATCAAGAAACCGTGCGGTAAGCTTTTCTATGTCGGCAGGGCGTGTCATGATGTTTTCTGCCTTATTTGACGCGGAAAATGCCGGAAAGTTTCAAACAGTCCGGCATTTTTATAGATTTTTTCTTTCAACGGATCGGGGTCAGAACAGCCATGCGGCCGTGACGGTCCAGTATCGGTTATGGCCATTTATTCCCGACGTACCCGTCGCACCGATGGTTTTCAGCGCTTTGGTGATACCGATGCCGTAGCTTGCACCTACCTGAAGATGACGGAAGAGTTCGGCACCGAAGCCGAAATTCCACGACGTGTCAAACTTGCGGTTGCGATAGGCGTCCTCGACACTGCGCCGGGAAGTGAGGATCGCGAAATCGGGGCCTGTGGTAAGATATGGCCGTATGATATTGTTTATTACGGGGATGCTGATTTTCCACTTGAGATTGAGCGGTATGTCGATATAGTCGCGGTTATCGCGAGTGAGGCCGTTTTCGTCAAGCCATTGTGAATTGCGGCGCACATACATTGCCGAAAGATCAAGCCCCAGCCCGGTAGCGGGCAAAGTGAATTCAAGCATGGCACCGCCGGTAAAGCCGGCACGATTTTCGGCATCGAATGTCGACGACGAGAAATGCAGAGAATTGACTGCGACACCGGCCTTGAGGCCGAAGCGCAACTGTGCCTGCGCCGGAAAGGCCGAACCGATCACAGCGGCCGTCACAACAAGAAACGAGATAAACAATTTTTTCATAAATAGACTGATTTTTGATGTGTGATTATTGTCATTCGGGATTTATCATATCAAGGAACTGTTTTTCATCAATAATGGGAATGCCCAGTTTACGGGCTTTCTCAAGTTTGGCAGGCCCCATGTTTTCGCCGGCGAGCACATAGTCAGTCTTCTTTGAAATCGAGCTCACGTTTTTTCCGCCGTTGTTTTCAATGAGTTCCTTATATTCATCACGTGAATGATGACTGAATGTGCCGCTTATCACTATCGACTTTCCAGCCAGACGGTCGGAGGCAGCCTGCTGCGCACGCTCATCAAGCGACATGCGCACGCCAGCGGCCCGCAACCGCTCTATTGTCTGCCGGTTGACGGGACGGCTGAAATAATCGACTATCGATGCCGCTATGCGTGGCCCGACATCATCTATCTCCGTGAGCTGCTCCTCGGTCATCACCATCAGAGAGTCGATGTCGCCAACCGCCCGTGCGATTTTCTTTGCACCCGTTTCGCCGACATACGGAATGGACAGAGCATAGATCACGCGCCCGAAAGGCACGTTTTTGCTTGCCTCCAGCCCTTCGAGAACGCGTTCGGCACTTCTATGGCCAAAGCCTTCGATGGTTTCGAGCTGCGAGGCGGTAAGATCATACAGGTCGGCGGGATTGTTTGCCAATCCCGCATCATACAGCGCCTGCGCGGTTTCTTCGCCGATACCGTCAATATTCATCATGCGGCGTCCGACAAAATGCTCTATGCGGCCTACGATCTGAGGTGGACAGCCATAACTGTCGGGGCAAACCCATGCAGCCTCTCCCTCCACACGCACCAAAGGAGTGCCGCAAGCCGGACAACGGGTCACAAACCGTACCGGATGGCTGTCGGGAAGACGATCCTTTGTGTCGACACCTGTAATCTTGGGGATGATCTCACCGCCTTTCTCAACATACAGCATATCGCCGTCGTAGATATCGAGCTGGCGGATGATATCTTCATTATGAAGCGACGCACGCTTTACCACAGTACCCGACAGAAGCACAGGATCAAGATTGGCCACCGGAGTGATGACGCCTGTACGTCCGACCTCAAACGACACAAACCGCAAGCGTGTCAACGCCCGCTCGGCCTGGAACTTATAGGCAATGGCCCAACGCGGACTTTTAGCCGTGAATCCGAGGTTGAGTTGCTGACGCAGCGAGTCGACCTTAAACACCAGACCGTCCGTAGCCACAGGAAGATTCTTACGTCCGGCATCCCAATGGCTGATAAAACGGTCCACTTCGTCAATCGTGTGCAGCCGTGTCATCACATCCGACACCTTGAAGCCCCATTCGCGAGCTACCTGCATATTGTCGTAGTGCGTATCATATGGCAGGCCATCGCCAAGCAGATAATAGAAATAAGCGTCAAGTCCGCGACGCGACACCTCGGCCGAGTTCTGCATTTTCAAAGTGCCTGAAGCGGCATTGCGTGGATTGGCGAAAAGAGGCTCCTCATTATAGGCCCGTTCGGCGTTCAGCCGATCGAAAGCCTTCCACGGAAGCACGATCTCGCCACGTATCTCAAACCGGTCGGGCCATCCCGTGCCGCTCAACTGCAGAGGAATGCTGCGGATGGTGATGACATTTTCCGTCACGTCATCGCCCTTCTCTCCATCGCCGCGGGTGACAGCCCGCACCAGCCGTCCGTGCTCATAAAGAAGCGATATCGACGTGCCGTCAAATTTCATCTCGCCGACAATCGTGACATCTTCTCCCGGAAGCGACTCGCGACACCGGCTCACAAACTCGTCGACTTCTTCAACCGAATATGTGTTGCCCAATGAAAGCATCGGCCGCTCGTGAACCACCTGCCTGAATCCTTTCGAGAGATCACTTCCCACTCGATGAGTCGGAGAATAAGGGTCATCAAATTCGGGATGCTCGCGTTCAAGAGCTTCAAGCGTCTTCATGAGCATATCAAAATCGCGGTCAGATATCACCGGCTCATTCTTCACATAATAATTATAATTGTGTTGGTTGAGTTCGCGTCTCAACTCTTCAATGCGTCCTTTTACGTTGTCCATCGTCGGATCTATAAGTTTGATTTGAACAGATACAAAGATAATCACCCCGCGGCCGTCTGCAACCAGCCCGCCCGCAAAATTCACATATTTTAACCAAGCTAATCCTACCCGTAACTATTCAGCGAAAGGAAAAGCAATAAAGAGTCGCCTCGTCTAATTAAACGAGTGCCAGGATAGCATCAAGAGGAGATTGGCCGTTTTTCCATGCTGTGTCGGCGATGGAGTGAAGTGCGTGGAATGCATCGGCGCCGGTGTCCGAGCGGAAGCATCCTGATATTTTCTGCTTGACCTTGAGTTTACGGATTCCCCGTTCCGAGCCATTGTTGTCCGACGGTATTGTCGGATTCTCAAGGAAGTTGAATATGTAGTCCCGGCATTTTATTATTCCCCGTTTCAGTTCGTTAAACTCTTTGCGCAGGCTGTCAAGATTTCGTTTAAGCAGATTATCAAGTCGCATGAGCCAGCCCTCTTTGGGTATTATATCGGCTGGCTTTCCGTTTCTCAGATGAATGGCTTCACGCAGAAGTTCCTGCACCTCCTTTGCCCATGTCTGCTCCTTGTCTATGTCGTTGAGGTATTCCAGATTCCGTAAAAGATGGGCCAGACATATCTGGTTGTCGAGGAAGTCTATGGCGAAGTAGGCGCTGTGGCGGTCTGTAACTGCGGTCATGTTTTTCAGCGAGTCGCCAAAACGTTCTTCGAGCACTTTCGCACCACGCCCTGCGCCACGGAACACAAGCGTCAGATATGTGGTCTGCGCTATCCACGACCAGTTGAGTCTGCCGTTGACATAGAAACCCGACTCATCAAAACCGATTACGGCGGATTCCTTTATCAGCCGCTCTATAAGTCCTATCGCCGGACGGGACTTGTCAAGCATCTCACGGACGACATTCGCCAGCGTCCCCTGGCTGATTCTGACATTGAACATCGTCTCAAACAGCGACTGCAACCGTTCATACGGCATACACTGAACTACACTCAGATAAGTGGCGACGGCTCTGATATTCCTGCCGAAAGTGATGGCGTTGCCGCCTCTCTTGCGCGGGGCATAATCACGGTTGCAACAACCGCAGGCGCAGACCTTTTTATAAAATCTGCGCTCTCGATATATTGGCGTTATCGGCGGCAGGTCAATCTCCTGCGTGACATAATCAAGTTCCCCTTCGACATCCGACAGGTCTCTGCCACATTTACTACAGAACTGCGATGCAATTGTTTCTATCTCATCGGGAGCCTCTACCTTTTTACGGGTTGTTCCCTCATGGCCCGGCTGACCGCCGACTGCCTTGTCAGACTTTTTCCTCAGCGACCTGGTACGCCGTTCAACCTCAGACTTTATCGGCTCTTTCGATGGAGGTGTACTGCTGTTGCCGGAGTCTTTGGGCGGCTTCTCATATTTCTCCAGCCGCTTGCGTAATTCGCGGTTTTCTTTCAGCAGTTTGTCCATATTGCGGTTAAGCGAACGATTTTCGGCATACAGGGAATCAACCGTTTTTCTCAACGATTGAAGTTCGGATAATAGTCCGGCCAAAGTCGAATGTATGTCGTTAACCTGCTGTTTCACAGATATAAAGATAGCAATTTTATCTGACATGTGCAAATAAAATCGCTAATAATTTCATGATATTCAGGAGATTATTTCTACATAATCTCGTTCATACGATTCGCTGAATAGTTACTCCTACCCTTAGAAACTGTTTAAGATTCACATCACTTTGCTTTTGAGGGTCTTGTCAGATGTATTTTTGTTCGCTCTTCAGTCACGTAGCTACGGCTACGCTCCCTCATCGCAAACAAAAATACATCTGACAATCCCTCTCAAAATCTGTATCATATAAATTTAAACAGTTTCTTAGAGAGTGTTTGAATTTAAATAGATTTTAATGTTCGACATGATTGAGCAGCAATTTAAGGGTAGCAAAATCAATCATCTCTTCGGCGGAAGCATCGGATATTTCGTAGTTCCTTGCAAGTCTGCGGAATCCGTCCAGCCAGGAGAAGGTACGTTCAACCACCCATCGAAGCGGTTTTGGAGTGAATCCGTTTGTTCCGTTGGGAGTGGAACAGACCTCGATGTCGATGTTGAAATCACGCTTTATATTCTCAATAAGCTCGCCGCGGTATCCGCGGTCGACAAGTCCTTTTCGGACCGAAGGCCATGAGTCGGAAACCTGTTCACACACCGGGGATGCGAGCCTGGAATCATGTACTCCCGCGCTGCTGACATGTCTGCCCAGGATGAATCCGTTGCGGTCGACAGCAATATTGCGTTTTATGCCTTTTACCTTTTTGTTGGCATCGAAACCGTTGTTGCTCTGACGGTTGCCCCACTTGACGCTTTGGGCGTCAAGTGCCATCACAGAAGGTGTGGGAGATTGCCTGCGTTTGCGACGTATCTTCATGACGAGTTTTTCTATACAGTGGCTCAGATACCCTTCTGTTCTCCATTTGTGGAAGTACCAGTACACGGTCTGCCATTGAGGAAGGTCGTGTGGAAGCATACGCCACTGGCAGCCGCTGACCAAAAGATACAGAATCGCCTCGAATATGGAGCTCAGGGAATATTTGCGGTGTCTGCAATCATTTTCAAAGAATACTTTGTTTATATAAGACCATTGACCCTCGGTCAGATGTGTCTGATAGAAGCTGATTTTATGCATACTAATCTTTTTTCTTCTACAAACACTCTGATTGAGGGTTTGTTATGCCTCATATTGTTTAATTTGGTTTAAATTCAAACACTCTCTTATACATCCATCCAAGTTAAATTATTGGTTTCAAACAGATTGAATGACCACACCGGGATGCAACCATAGTTAATATCGTAGATTCGTTTATGTCTCGGCCGCGCAGAAACATATTTCCATATTGAGTATAAACAATTTACGCCAATACGATTTCGCCGATTAATGCTCCTAATCCGTCTCATAATCTTGATAAAAAACTGTAACCTCAATTTTTATTTCAAAAATATAATAATTTAAAAATAATTTTTATCTTTGCCAAGAACTCATTACATTTCAATCGTGAATACAAAATTTCATATCATCATTCTGTTCCTTTTAAGTTGGTTTGTTTCGATGTCCGTTAATGGCCAAACGAGACAAACAATCACATTTATTGACAATCTTTCTCAAGCGCAGTCTACAACTGATTTCAATAATCAGCCTATCCCCATCAAACCCGAACGCATCAGTAGCAGTGCCGGAAATATAATCTTTAAATTTGACAATAGTGTTCCAGATTCAATACAACGTGCTGCATTGATAGCAGCAGATTTATGGGAATCCAAAATATCAAACATCAAGCCTATTCGTATATCTATGACAATGGAGTCACTTTCAGACAATCACGATGTGGAAACCGACGTCCAATATCAAGATATTGATTCACTAAATATGTCTATACCACTAAGCCTTATGGTTAATAAATATGGGTTAGTTACTACGGACTCCGAGATACATGGAATAATACACTTAAATATTACGAAACAATGGGACTGTGGGGTTTCTGACTCTATTTATTTAGATTCACGCAATGTTACATCTGTAACACTTCGAGCGATAGCAAATATCTTAGGGTTTGGTTCAACCGCCACA
>CAJJOX010000042.1 GCA_905193485.1 uncultured Porphyromonadaceae bacterium
GTTATCTGTCATCCCAGATTGCCGGTATGCCCGGCCGTAGGCATATTGTTATAGGGTTTGTGGGCGACAAGGATGTCAGGGAGATCGTGAGGGAAATCGCGCGGTACAATGCCGACGCACTGTTTTATCTCACCGCTCCTTCGTGTCATCGACGGTTGCCCGAAAATGATCTGCAGACGATAGTCAGAGGTGAGGGTCTTGACGGCTTGTCGTTTGCGACAGTGGATGAAGCCTACAGAAAAGCCCTTGCCGATTCGGGCAAGGGCGATTCGATATTCGTAGGCGGGAGCAATTATGTGGTTGGTGAATTGCTCGCGGCGTTGGAATTCTGAACTTATTTTATTTCGAAGCGATGGTTTCTATTTCCACAAGCACCTGTTTGGGCAATTCTTTTACAGCCACGGCAGACCGGGCGGGGAACGGAGCTGTAAAATTGGCGGCATAAACTTCGTTCATTGGTGTGAACAGTGACATGTCGGCTAAAAAAACGGTGGTTTTTACGACGTTGTCCATTGTCATGCCGGCTTCCGCAAGAATCGCTTTGATGTTGGCGATTGATTGTTCGGTCTGGGCGGTTATTCCCTCAGGAATCTCTCCGGTGGCGGGATTCACAGGAATTTGGCCGGATATGAAAAGCATGTCGCCTACGGCGATAGCCTGACTGTAAGGGCCGATTGCGCCCGGTGCTTTTGTTGTTGCGATTTGTTTTTTCATGTTAGCTTATATTGAAGTTGGGTTGTAGTCTGTTTGGAGATCATATGTCTAAGTCGATAAGCTTCTTCGAATCGCCCATATCGCGGGCCGCTTCGTCAATTTTGTCGATTATTTTGTTTACACTTCGGTATTTGACCGCAAATTTAGGAATAAAATCGGAACTGCCATAAGTTTCGAGCCTGTCGATGAGGTTGCCTACCGTGAGATTGCTGATGTCTATGGCCGGCTGAAGCGGACGTTCGTTTTGTTCCTTGCCCGGAGTGTCGACAAAATTAACGAGATTCATTTCTTTCAGCCGTTCGACCTCGGGTGCAATCAGATTTACCGGCAGCTTGTAGTGTGCGGCAAGTTGGCTTATGGTCATCGATGGCATACCTTTTTCAAAACGGATGGCAATGATTGCCATTACGGCGACGGTGGTGCGTCGACGATAAGATGGAGAGATGCTGTTTATATTGTTGCCAAAATTATATTCCGAGATGTTTTGCATGGCATAACAGAGCACTCCGCCAATGAGTGTGAAAAGCCACACGAGTTGCATCCAGATTAAGAACAGCGGCAGAAAAGAAAAGCTGCCATAGATGGCATTGTATTTTGCCACATAAAGCTGACCGCTGATAAAGAGCCATTGGAGCACCTGCACAGATGTCCCGACAAGTATGCCCGGAATTATGGCGTTTTTGAATCTTACCTTGGTATTGGGAAGGAGGATGTATGTGCCTGCAAAGAAAAGCCAGGTGAGCATAAGCCCGACAGTGTCAAACAACACTTCGATTGCCGGTTGCATAAAGCTATAGGGCAATAGACGGGAAAGGGAAGTGCTCATGAAAATCGATATGCCGCTGGAGCAGGCAAGAAGTATCGGGAGCACAATGAGTATGGCGAGGTAGTCGGTTGTCATGCGCCATATCGACCGGCCGTTGGGCACTTGCCAGATGTCATTGAAAGTCAGCTCGATGTTTCGGAGCAATGATATGAGTGTCCAGAACAATAACAGAATGCCGACACCGACAAATATGCCGCCCGATGCCTGGTTTAGATAAGAATCGACAAATCCGAATGCGGTGCGGAGTAGCTGAGCCTGCGATGGCAGATGGTTGATCAGTTGATCCATGAGCATCTGTTGCAGTCCGAATCCTCGGCCGATGGCACATACGAGCGCCAGTGCCGGCACGATTGCAAGGAGCGTGCGAAATGTCATGGCGCATGCTTTTGTCTGAAGATCACCATTCAGAAATGAGCGTGTCGACAGATTGATGACTTTGATCACATTGACCTTCCAGTCGGAACGGGTGTCGTTCCACACATCGTTCTGGCAATAACTTATGAAGCGTCGGGTTTTACGCAATATATGCTTCGATCGGATTTTAATTCTGGTCAAAATATGCTTTTTCATTGTCGGGCTGGCGGGATGTTGCTTCTGTTGTTTGTCAGTGTGATATTGTGCTGACGCAGTTAACGTATTTTCTTATCTTCTTAATGCAAAAATAGCAAAAAAGTTTTAGTCCGGCGCTGGCTGATCATGGCTTGTAACCATAAAAACAGAGGGCTGCGCCGAATCGACGCAGCCCAAATGTTGTAATCGTCAAGTAGACCCTGCTGGATTACTTTCTGATACCAAGCTCTTTCTGAGCGATGATGGCACGGTAGCGGTTGATGTCTTTGCGGATCAGATAATCCAACAGACGACGACGCTTGCCTACCAACGCTTTCAGAGCGCGTGCAGTGGTATAATCTTTGTGATTTGACTTGAGGTGCTCAGTCAAATGAGCAATACGGACTGAGAATAATGCAATCTGTGCTTCAGGTGAGCCAGTGTCAGTCTTGCCCTTACCGTATTTCTCGAAGATTTCTACTTTTTCGTCAGAATTCAAATGCATTCTTGGAAAATTTAAGTGTTAATAAAATGGGTTTATGTGATTGCTTATCGCAATCGGGGTACAAAATTAGTGATTTATATTTAATAAACGGCAATCAGGACGAAATTTTTTCACAAATGTGTTGCTGTTTTCAATTCTTTTTGAACTGCAGTCTGTTGGTTGCAACTATTCTTGATCTGGAAACTGAAGCCTGATTAGACGGATTCATCACACTTTGTTTTCGGCAATCAGTCAAGATTGAGTTTTTCTTTTGACGGGTTGCGGAAATGGATTTTATGCTCGATATATTCCTGTGTGGCGATGAGGGTCGGTTTGGGAAGCTTTTCGTAATACCGCGAAATTTCAATCTGTTCGCGATTCTCGGATATCTCTTCAAGATTGTCGTTGAGCGAGGCGAATTCTTGAAGTTTCTTTTCGAGATCGTGTTTCATCTCGCCGGCAATCTGATTGGCGCGTTTGGCTATGATGCAGACTGTTTCGTAAACGTTGCCGGTGTCTTCCGAGAGTTCAATCATGTCGCGGGTGACGGTGTTGAGCGGTGCGTTGGTTTTTTTGTAATCCATACCTTTTTTGAAATATATGTGATTTTGATTATTCTGTCGTTGCTTTTATGCTGAGGTATCTCTCATTCCTCTACATGCTTTTGTGCGATTCTGAAGATGTTGTCGGCTTCTTTGCGGTTGGGACTGTCGGGATAGTTGTTGACAAAGGAATAATATTCGTCAATGACAGTGCGGAAGCGGTCGGCTTTCTTTTCTTCCACGCTTTGTGAGGCTTCCTGATAACGGGCCTTGAGCACAAGCATTTCGAGATCCTCTTTATAGCGTGAATACGGGTAGGTCTTTATGGCGTTTTTGGCCACTATGACAGCCGATTCATAGTTGTTGCCCATATAATTGCCGAGATTATAATATAGTTGGGCATTCTGGAGCTCTTTGAGCGTAAGCTTGTCCTGAAGTTCGAAAATGGCATTCTGGGCAATGCTTATCTTGTCGCTTTTAGGATAGTAGTCGAGAAATGACTGAAGCTCTTCTATCGCTTTTATGGTGCCACTCTGGTCAAGCTGTGTTTCGGGCGAATCAAGATAATAACCATATCCGCAATAGAAACGGGCAAGCTCGGTGTATTTACCCTTAGGGTAGCGGGTGTAATAGGTCTTGAAATATGCTCCGGAGTTGGTGTAGTCTTTGTTTTCGTAATGGCTGAGGGCAAGGAGATAGAGGGCGTCCTCTGCCTTCTCCGAACCCTTGAATACGGTGACTATGTCGGTAAGGATCGTGGCGGCCTGTACGTATTTCTTGTTCTCAAAGGCGCGTTTGGCGAAGTCGAGTTTATAATTGTAGTCGGTGCTTTTTTGCGCCTTCTGATATTCGCCACAGGCTGTGAGCATAAAGGCGGCAAGTATGACTATTGAGATTCTACGCATCTGAATTGTTGTTGGTGTTAATGGTCGGATGACGTTATTAGCATGCAAAGTTACAAAAAAAATGCTTTGCGTCGGTTCTTTTGTCATAAAAAATGCAAAGGAGGAGTTTTTACGGTAAAAATAGCTAAATTTGCACGACATTAATAATATTAGAGATGCTATCTGACGCTAACGATAATAAAAAGAAAATGAAGCCTCTCCCTTTCTGGGCCAAGGTATTGATCAACTGTGGCCTGATGGTCGCGGGCGCGATATTTATTTTTTGGTTGTCGACTTATTTCCTTGATTTCTGGACGCATCACGGCGCGTCGGTTATGGTGCCCGATGTGAAGGGTATGCATTACGATAGGGCTTGTGAGCTGCTCCAGACACAGGATTTTGAGGTGGTGCTTCAGGATTCGGTTTATGAGGACGGTGTGGCTCCCGGAACTGTGGTTGACCAGAACCCCACTGATTCGACCAATGTCAAGCCGGGTCGCGTGATTTATCTCACAGTCAACGCATTTTATCCGCGGACGGTGATGCTTCCAGTGCTGACGGATATATCTGTCCGTCAGGCGCGCACTACTCTTGAGGGGTTGGGCGTCAAGAACATCGCGATCCGTGAGGTCGAGTCGGAGTTCAGGGATCTCGTGTTTGGAGTTTATTATAACGGCCGGCGTGTGACTCCCGGTACGCGCGTTCCTCTTACCGCTAAAATCGTGCTTGAGGTCGGTGCTGGTATTCCCGATGAATTGATTTCCGTTGATTCTGTTCCGGAGATTGACTCCTTGGGGATGACCCCATCCGGCGTAGAACCTTCATCCGTAGCGAGCCCTGCCACGGAGCCTGTATCCCACACCGGGCATGACGACCCCGATATGTTTGACTGACAAGGACTGATGGCGATGTCTGAGGAAGAAGAATTGGATGAAGATCTTGATGTGTGCGACGAAGCACCCACTGAGAGTGGCTCCGGAATGTATGAGCATTTCCGATTTGTCGCCGATAAGGGTCAGCAATTGCTCCGGGTGGATAAATTTCTCGTGGCACGGCTTGAGAAATCGTCACGCAACCGTGTTCAGCAAGCCGCTGATGCCGGCTGCATACTGGTCAATGGCCGCCCGGTCAAGTCAAACTATCGTGTGAAACCGCTTGACGTGGTCAGCGTCGTGATGGATCGTCCCCGCTATGAGTTTGAGGTCGTGGCCGAGGATATTCCGCTCGATATTGTTTATGAGGATGCAGAAGTGCTTGTGGTGAATAAGCCCGCGGGGCTTGTGGTGCATCCCGGGCATGGAAACTATAGCGGCACTCTGGTCAATGCGCTTGCGTGGCATTTCAAAGACAACCCCGACTACGATGTAAATGACCCGCGCATGGGGCTTGTGCATCGTATCGACAAAGATACCTCCGGCCTGCTTGTTGTGGCTAAGACGCCGGATGCTAAGACTAATCTTGGCCGTCAGTTCTTTGAAAAGACTACGCGTCGCGAGTATGTAGCCGTTGTGTGGGGAGTCCCTGACCCGCCTGTCGGTGTTATTGTAGGGCATGTGGGGCGAAATCCGAAAGATCGGCTTCAAATGGCTGTGTTTCCCGACGGTTCGCAGGGCAAGCATGCAGTCACGCACTATGAGGTGCTGGAAAATCTCGGCTATGTGTCAGTGGTGCGCTGTCGCCTCGAAACCGGTCGCACTCATCAGATACGCGTGCACATGAAGCATATCGGACATCCTTTGTTGGCTGATGCGCGCTATGGAGGCGATGAGATTCTTCGGGGAGAGCGTACGGCCAAATACCGTCAGTTTGTTGAAAACTGTTTTAAAATATGTCCGCGTCAGGCGCTACATGCACGAACGCTTGGCTTTGTGCATCCGGTCACCGGCCGTGAGATGTTTTTCACATCGGAGATCCCCGCCGATATGACGGCTATGATCGAAAGATGGCGCGTGTATGATGCATCGCATTGAACCTTCATGAAATTCGAGGCGATAAACCGGGCTCAGGCTGCTGTGCTGGCCAATTTGTAGCCTAAGCGTGAAAATATTCTAAGATTATCCATCTGGGTTTGGATTGTTGGAAATAAAAGAGTAATTTTGATGAAAATTCAGTATATGGGTTGTTGCGGCCTTTTTGCATGGCGAGCGGCAACTGTTTAGTTTATGTGATATGAGCGAACAATACGATTTCAGCGATATAGCTCCGATTGACGATTGTGATTTCCAGTCGAAAATGAGCCAATTGGTGCTTGAACCCGGATTTGAGCATGCCGTGCGGTTCGTGATGCCCGATGTGGATTACCCCGAATTTGCCGATCAACTGAGGTCTGTAAAAGATAAGTCGACATTTCAGCGTCAGGTGATGTTCCCGTTCCTTAAAATGCTTGAGGCCAAGACCACCGACGGAATCACTTGCGACGGAATGGAAACCGTTGACCGCGACAAGGCTTATACATTCCTGTCTAATCACCGAGACATCGTGCTTGATGCGTCATTTCTCAATCTTTGTCTGCTCACCAACGACCGCAATACTTCAGAGGTGGCTATCGGAAGCAACCTCCTGATTTATGATTGGATCACGGATCTTGTAAAACTCAATAAAAGCTTCATCGTTAAACGCAACATCCAGCGCACCAAGGCACTGGAAGCCGCGCGTCAGTTGTCGGCCTATATTCACAATACTATCTCGGTAAAGCACGAAAGCGTGTGGATCGCACAGCGTGAAGGACGTGCCAAAGACTCCAATGATCTCACTCAGGAGAGCCTTATGAAAATGCTTGCTCTCGACGGTGATGGCGGTTTTGTCGATAATCTGTTGGATATAAATGTGCTTCCGCTTTCAATATCATATGAGTATGATCCTAACGACTATCTGAAAGCCCGTGAATTTCTGCTCAAACGCCTTGACCCGGGATATAAGAAGTCGCAGCACGACGACTTGCTCAGTATGGAAACCGGGTTGCTTAAAAACAAAGGACGCGTTCATTTCCATTTTTGCGGATGCATTAATGACGCTTTGCGTAGCGTTGACACATCATTGCCTAAAGTCGAGATTGTAAAATCTGTCTGTCACATAATCGACCGAGCCATTCATGCCGGCTACCGGATTTATCCTATCAACTATGTGGCTTACGACAGACTCCATGGCGATGGCAAACGTTTCGCTTCAATGTACACCGACCGTCAGTCGCGGGATATCGAAGATTATATTGAATCTCAGCTCGCCAAAGTGGATTTGCCGGATGTTTCCAGGCTCGATCTCGATTACATGCGTGAGATGATGTATGTGATGTATGCCAATCCATTGCGCAACAAGCTCGAGGCAGATAAACAGATCCCCTTATGAGATTGCCGATAGTCATGCTGGCTGTGTCGCTGCTGTGCACTCTGGCTGTTGACACATATATTTTCATGGCGCTCCGGCGCCGTTGCAATGGCCGTTGGCCATCTATGTTGCAGCTTTTTTCTGCTGTTTCGCTCTATGCGCTTCTTGTCGTCGCGCTGTGTCTGCCTATGCGCACCGGTGAAGGATCCATGTTGCTCGTTAAAATGTGGCTTCTTTTCGGCTTCATGACCACTGTCGTCGCCAAATTGGTGTTTGTGCTCTTTGACGCTGTTTCATTGATTCCTACCCTGGCCGGATATAATCGTTGGAAATGGCTTACGTATGCAGGCTCCGCAGCGGGTGTCATGACATTCGCCGCATCGTGGTGGGGCGCGCTTGTCAATCGATTCAACATCGATACTGTTGACGTCGAGGTTGAAATAGCCGGTCTTCCGGCTTCATTCGACGGCTACCGCATCGTGCAGATATCCGACTTGCATGTAGGTACATATGGCTCTGATGACTCGTATGTGCGGCATGTCGTCGAACATGTCAACTCGCTTCATCCCGATCTGATCGTCTTTACCGGTGATATCGTCAACCGCCGCACTGACGAAATCAAACCGTTCATCAATGCGCTTTCCCGTTTGCAGGCCTCGGATGGCGTCTATTCCATTTTAGGAAATCACGACTATGGCGATTATTATGATTGGAATTCTGAAACGGAGAAACGGCAATCGTTGGAACAGCTTATTTCTATTCAACGCGATATGGGGTGGCGTCTGTTGCTGAACGACCATGTCGTCATTCATGCCGGTTCCGACAGTATCGCTCTGGTGGGAGTGGAGAATGTCGGAGATCCCCCATTTACGGTCTATGGGGATCTGAAGTCGTCTTATCCCGATCTTTCCGATGATGTTACCAAGATATTGCTCACGCATAATCCTGCTCATTGGGATATGGAAGTAGCGGGTAATGATTCCGTGAATGTGGCGCTCACTCTTTCGGGGCATACTCATGCCATGCAGATAAGGTTGCTCGGATTGTCGCCTGCCGCATGGCGATATGATCATTGGGGTGGCCTCTACGGTGATGGCGATGGTCGTCAGCTTTATGTCAATATCGGCATCGGCACAGTCGGATTGCCGATGCGTCTTGGCGCTATGCCGGAGGTGACTGTGTTTACTCTAAAGCGGAAATGATGATGCATGCTAAGCCCGGCCTGAAGACATGTTATGTGAGTCTGGGCAGCAACTTGCCCGATGGCTACGGATATGTCATGCGGGCTATGGAATGGCTGCGTAATGTCATGGTGGTTGAACGATGCTCGGATATTTACACCACACCTTCCGTGAGTTTGGACGACGATTCGACGTATTTTAATGCGGTAACTCGCTGTATCACAGATATGACGGCTTCGCAACTTGAACTTATGCTTAAGCAATATGAGTCTGAGTCCGGACGCAGGCGCGATGCGGATTGTCATTGCGTGGTGATTGACCTTGATCTTGTCGTTTTTGATGATGTCGTGCTCCGGCCGCGTGATGCTGCCCGCGATTATTTTCGCATTGGATTGTCACAGCTCGGCAATTAATAGGTTATTGTCTGATTTTCTTTGATCAATGTATGTTATTTTGACTGTAACATCAGGTTGAACGGACGCTCCCGCATCATGATGAATCCTTTTTTGAGAGCTTTACAGCGTTCGGCATAATGTTGCGCACGTCGTGGATGCAGGTCATAGGCAATCACAATGGTGTCGGGATTCAGAGCTTCGACCACCTCTTCAATTTTATTTGTGAATCCGCGGCAAATCAACGCGTAATCGACATTGCCGATAGGGACGGCGGTATTGGAACTCAGGATGGCTATGGTCTTGTCGCCGAACTGGAGTTTGTCGCCATTCTTCCCATAGTGGATTCCTTTGGCGGTTGGGGTTGTGATTATGCGGATCGAGTCGATGTCACGGCGTCCCATATATTCGGCATACCGCATGTCGGCGCGCAGTTTTGATGCCATCGGTTCTACAGGTCGTGTCGTGATGATATCGAGTGTCGTGCCTCCGTCGTCGATCACTATGTCGGTGCGATAGGTGGTGCGGGCAACGTAAAGTGTCGGATTATGTTCGGGTGTGGGTAAAAGTATGGCGATTGAGATTGTTGTTACTGCCATTGCGCCGAACATATATCCGAATATGCGGCGCCTACGGCTGATCCACAGATAGAGCATCGCCAGAATTACGGTGTAGAATGCCGCTATCCAAGCCGGCGGATAGAGGCGTCGCAAGGTCGCGCCCGGAAGCGAGGCGAAGAGGTCGGCCGTTGTGTCAAGCATGCCGTAGAGCAGGTTGATGATGTGGCATAGCCATCCCGGATCGAAGCCGGCAAACTCGCATATCGTCAGCAGCGCTATGCCGCCGAGCAATGGCGGCAACAGAAATGCGGCCACAATGTTGGTGAATATGAAATATGGCGGCATGGTATGGAAATAGATGGCGGAGATGATGGCCGTGCCGAGGATGGCCGCTATTGACAGTGTGATATAAGACGAAAGGCGATAGAGCAATGTGCGGTCGCGTCGCACGGGATTGAGGATGTCGGCGAAAAGGATGATAGACAACACGGCAGCAAACGAAAGTTGAAAACCGATTTCATATAGGGCTGCCGGATCGAAAATAAGTATCAGCAGGGCGGCGGCGCAAAGCGAGTTGAAGGGGAATGTGCGCCGTTGCAATAGGCTGCCTGCAAGATAGATGGTGGTCATTATCACGGCGCGTGTGACCGATGGACCGAATCCTGTGACGGCTGCGTAGATCCATAGGAGTGCGATGATTGCGATTGTCACCCATTTGTGGTGTCCGGCCATCTTTACCGGCCATAGCGCCAGTGATATGAGCATCGCTATCAGACCGACATGCAGTCCGCTGAGAGCCAGGATGTGCGATAGCCCGGAGGCCGAAAACCGTTGTCGCGTGTCAGGCGAAAGGTCATCGGAATTTCCGGTGAGGATTGTGTTGGCGAATTCTTTGGCTGGAGTGTCAAGCCCCGATGCATTGATTTTTTCGGTCAGTGTGGTGCGGAATCGTGTCAATGTGGCCATGATTCCTTTTGACGGTGTGAGGCTTATGAGGTTGTCGCCGGCCACAAATGCGCGAAATCTTATGCGTTTTTTGAGCAGAAACTGAGCCGGGTCGATTTCGTCGGGCAGATCGGTCACCGCTTTCACCGGCTCAATTTCGCATCGGAATGTCACGTCGTAACCCGGACGCAATGGATTTGCAAATGATGGCACGATGATCTGCACTTTCATCGGTCGGCAATCGGCGAGGGTTGAGGTGTCGGTTCCCGACTGCAGCAGTTCGACCGTGGCCGATTGCGAAGATTCATGTTCGCGCGCATTTATGATGCGTGCCCTGTAGGTTGTTTCAATCCCTGTAGTCGCAATAGGCTCATCCTGAGGCGACGTGATTAGGATATCTGCTGCTCCGAGAGCTGTAGCGGCAATCCACGCCGCGTAGAGATAATGCCGCGACAGCGCGGCGATAGCGGCGGCTATGGCAATGCCGGCCGTGACTATGATGCTGCCTGTCAGATCGCCGAGCATTATTCCCGCGGCAAACGACGCGCACAGAGGCAGAAGAGGCATGGCGCCGAAGGGAATATGTGGCTTTCTTTCCATGTTTTCGTTCACCGGTCAGGTGTGTTCCAGATGCGCCAGGCGTCATTGGCCTGATTGTGGAGCATTCCTATGCCGCAGGCCACAATGGCGCCCCGGGCGGCACATTTCGTCATGAATAGTGTCATCGCGGGATTGTAGACCACATCGTAACATAGGTGTTTCTGTGTGATGGCCGAATAGTCGATCGGCGGGCATGTGTCGACGTTCGGATGCATGCCGAGCGGGGTCGTATTGACTATGATTGGTGTGCGGCTGATGATATCTGCCGTCAGTTCGGGGTAGGTGAGGGCGCCGTGATGAGCCGTGCGCGACACCGTGACCGGGTCGATGCCAAGCGATTTCAATCCGGCGACAACGGCTTTCGATGCTCCCCCCGTGCCAAGCACGAGTGCCTGCATCCCGGCATGGCGTGCAGGAATCAGACGGCTGATGTCGGCGGCAAATCCGCTTACGTCGGTGTTAAAGCCTTGAAGCCGTATTGTGCTGTCATGGTCGCGAGTTACTTTCACGACATTGACGGCTCCGATCTCTTTCGCTTGCGGAGTGATGTCGGTGAGCAGCGGCATCACGGCCTCTTTGTGCGGAATTGTGACGTTGAATCCGCAAAGATCCGGATGGGTGGTTAGGATCTCGCGGAGTTTGTTTATGTCGGAGATCTCAAAGTTGAGATATTCTGCGTCGATGTTTTCTGCAGCAAATTTCTCATTGAAAAAACGTTGTGAGAAGGAGTGCCCCAGCGGATAGCCCACGAGGCCATAAAGACGGTGTGCGGTTGATTGCTTGCTGTCCATAGCGGAGGTTTTATGCGCAAATATAACCATTATTGATTAATAATAGCTAATTTTGTGGCTATGAATAAGCTCGAATCTCTTTATGAATCGGTGGCGGGCCGCGTGCCTGAGTCTGTTGTCCCATTGACCGGTGAAGGTTCCGGACGACGTTATTTTCGTTTGACAGGCAATTTTGACGTCGTAGGCACTATCGGCACATCATGCCGTGAAAATGAGGCTTTTATATATCTCTCTGATTTTTTTCGCTCTCACGGTCTTCCGGTGCCTGAGGTCTTGGCGGTTTCCGGTGACCGCATGTGTTATCTTCAGCAGGATGTCGGCGACACGTCACTCTATTCGCTTATTGCAGGATGCAATGGCGATTGGTCGGTCGTTGAACCCTCGCTTCACCGCGTGATGGATTTGTTGCCGCGTTTTCAGGTGTCGGTTTCGGACGGTTCGTTTGATGCTTCACGTTGTTATCCTCGTGCGGCCATGGACAGTCGTGCGGCGATGTGGGATCTCAACTACTTCAAGTATTGTTTTCTAAAGTCGTCGGGTCTGGAATTTGATGAGGATAAGCTCGAAGATGATTTCCGTGTTCTTGCCGATATCGTCACCGACAATCCCGATCGGTTGCTGATGCTTCGCGATTGTCAGTCGCGAAACGTAATGATTAACGATGGAGATCCATATGTCATTGATTTCCAGGGAGCGCGTCTTGGTGATGGACTTTACGATCTTGCTTCTTTTGTGTGGCAGGCGCGCGCC